>NZ_JBHXMY010000411.1:0-5369 GCF_042720195.1 Nocardia sp. NPDC058497
GGCAGGTGGCGCTGAGTGGGCAGACGGCTGGGGAACGAACGGTGGTGCAGCTGGGGCGTGCTGGGCGGCGATGGGCCCGCGCGGTCACTTCCCGGCCATTAGACCGGTGATCGTCTCGACATCGGTGACCAGTGCATTGCCCTGGAACGCGAACTCGTCATACGCCCGCGCCATCGCGTCCTTGTCGCGACCGCCGCAGGCGTCGCCGATCACCACGGGCACGAAGCCCAGGTCGGTGGAATGCGCCACGGTCGGGACGATCCCGATCTCCAGGGCCACCCCCGCGATGGCGTAGGCGCCGATCTTCAGATCGCGCAGCAGCGCGGCCAGCGGGGTGCCCTCGAACGCCGACATGGTCATCTTGTCCAGGACCAGCTCGTCCTCGCGCGGCACCAGTTCCGGCACCAGTTCGAAGGGCGGGGTATCACGCTGGAGGATGAACTGCACGTCGTCGATGGATTCCGCGTGCTGCCAGCCCATCAGCAGGCGCATCGCGTACACGCCGGAGAGGCGGCGCGGCGGGAAGAAATGCCGCAGGAAGATCACCGGATAGCCCGCACTGCGGGCTGCTTCGACCACGCGCACCACCCGTTCCACGACCTCTTGGCCGTCGGGTAGCTGGCCGAGCACGCCGACCTGCATGTCGTAGACGATCAGCGCCATCCGGTCGGGCGCGCACAGATCGCCGAGGTCGTCGGGAATGTCGAGTCCGTTGCCTTGTCGCACCGACGCCAGTGTAGGCGTCGATGCGGCTGGCAATCAGGTTGTCGCGCAGACTATTTCTGCGCCCACTGGGTGGTGCCGGGCGGCGCCATCAGTGTGTTGATCAGGTCCATGCCCGCCACGACGAGGGTGGGTCCACCCACGATGAGGCTGCCGATGATGCCGCCGACACTGGCGCCGGTGATGAAACCGGGGATCGCGCCGATGCCGCCTGCCGCCGCGCCGACGACGAGGCCGATGACCGCGCCGATCGCCATGCCGACGAAACTGCCGATGGCGGTGGCGAGCCCGAAGGTGGATGCGAAATTAGCCTGTGCCGCATAGTTTTCCGCAGGCGAGGCGACGGGCGTCAGGTTGGGCCTGGCCGCGGCGACGTCCTTGACCGCGGTCAGCTCGAGCACCCGGTTGTCCTCGCGAACCGTGTGCGGCAGCGGGTATTCCAGGCTGCCGTCACGCACCGAGAGCGGCAGCGAGACCAGGGTCGCACCCGCCTCGTCGCGAATGTCGACGGTGTCGCCGTTGAGGGCGAAGGTGCCGTGGGTGAGGGTGGTGACGACTGTGTTGCCGATGAGTTCGGTGCGGTATTCGACGTCCGGCGTAACCGGATCGGCGTTTGCAACGCCCGTGCCCACCAGCGCTACCGCCAGGACCGGAATGGCCGCGGCGGCGATTTTGCGGATGATCATGTGAACGATTCCCATCTGGTTCATCAGGTGACGTGCCCAAACGAAAGGTGGCGCCGAGATGTGGCTCCCCCGAGAAGCTAGCGACGGCGCGTGAAGCGGTTGTCCAGCTCGATTTTCGACTTGAACGATAGCCTGCTCAGCGGTTGCGGAACAGTGAATTTCAATTTTAAACCCTAGATTTTTCATCCGTATTCGCTATGGCGAACCGTGCGCGGCGACTACCGGATGATGTTGATCGCGCGCGCGATGATCATGCCGCCGATGACCAGGGAAGTGATGGATTGCACCATCATCATCATCTTGCACCAGCGCGATAGCGGCAGGACGTCGGCGGGAGCGAACGAGGCCGCGTTGGTAAAGGCCAGGTAGAGGTAGTCGAGATATTCCGGGCGCCAGTCCTTGCCGCCGAGCTCGGGGTCCTGCATCTGCGGAAAGATGAAGTCTGGTAGAGGTTTCCGGCCGGTGGCGCGCGCGGCCGGACCGCCGCGATCGAACTCCCAGTACCAGAGCGAGAACGCGATGACATTGGTCGCCCAGATCAACATCCCGCTACCGAGCAGCGTCCCGGCGCCCTGATCGGACTGACCCGAGAAGATGGCCTGCAACAGCAGCAGCGCCGACACCGCGGTGGCGATGCTGATCAACCCGGCCAGCAGCAGACTCAGGCCACGGATCCACGGCTCCTCGCGATCCATCCGGCTCGGGTTGGCGATGATCAGCACCAGCAGTACACCCAGTTCCAGGATCGGTAGCAGCCACGCCGGCGAGGGCAGTAATTCGCTGGGCAGCAGCACCTGGACCACCACGATCCCCAGGATCGCGGCGGTGGCGGACAACCGGGATTCGCCCTCGGAAGGCCGTTGCCAGGCGGGTACCGCACGTTCGCTGTCGCTCACGCCAGCCAGTATCGCCCGCCCATCGCCCGGCGCGAGGGAGGCCGCGCGCCGGAGTTCAGAGCACGGCGTTCAGCGCGATCGCGCCCGCGCACACGGCGACAACGACACCGATCGCGATCGCGTCGCGGCTGGTCGGCGAACTGGGATGCGCGGTGAGCATGCCGGTGCCGCCGCGCGCAGTGATCGCCTCGCCGAGTTCGCCCGCGCGCCTGGTCGATACGGCCATGCACGCGGTGAGGATGTCGATGAGCGGATAGTTGTCGGCGGCGCGGTGCAGCAGGTTGTCCTTGGGCCGCAGTTTGCGCGCCGCGCGCAGCACCCGGATCTCGTCGAGCAGCAGCGGCAGCCCGCGCAGTGTCAGCGCGACTACCACCGCCCACTCGTCCACCGGCAGGCGCAGCTTGCGCAGCGGCGCACCGAGTTTCGCCAGCGCGGGCGCCACCTCACCCATCGGTGTGGTGTACGCGATCAGGAACGAGGCGGCCACCAGCACCATGCCGAACACCAGCACCTGCGTGTATCCGAGCACCGCCTTCATCCCGATCGGCGCGTTGATCAGCCCGCCGAGCACCACCAAACCCCAGAACCACCAAGGCAATCGGGGCAGCGCGCCCAGCGGCAGCCGGGCCAGCACCCAGATCACCATTAGGAACGCCACGATCACCCCGAGCACCGGCCACATCGGCAGGAACATCAGCAGCAGGCTGATCAGGAAGGCGGCGATCATCTTGGTGCCCGCCCACAGCCGGTGCACGACGCTGTCGACGGGGACCTCACGCAGCAATACGGTGCTCATGCCTGCACCTCGCTGCCGCTCGGCTCCGGCATGACCACCGAGGTGGCTGTGTTGGTTTGCCGCTCGCTGCGCTCGCTCATCGCACGACCCCGCTTCCCGGTTCGTTGTGCGGTGGATTGTCCAGTTGCCAGACGGTTTCCGCGCGCCTGGGCATCGGCGCCGGATGTGCGCCGACCGGCCGCCGCACGCCCGCGGTCTCGACGACGACACCCGCGTCCAGATGCACCGTGCGGTCGCACACCGCGGCCACGTCGGCGACATCGTGGGAGATGACGATCAAGGTCTGTCCCGAATCCCGCAGCCGGGCAAGCAGTTCCACGATCTCGGCGCGGCCCTGCGGATCGAGGCCGGCCAGCGGCTCGTCGAGCACGACCACCTGCGGATGACTCGCCACCATCGCCGCGAGCACCACCCGCTTGGCCTGCCCGCCGCTGAGTTCCTCGACCGACCGGGCGGCGAGGCGGCGATCCAGCCCGACCGCGTCCAGCGCCTGGCCGACCGCGCCGGAGCCGGTCGCGCGCCCGCCCCAGTCGGCGATCTCTTCGCCGACGGTCTGCTTCTGTAGCTGGAGCCGGGAGTGCTGGAAGGCCAGGGCCACCCGGCCGATCTGCTTGTCGACCGGGTCGCCGCGCAGCTCACAGCGTCCCGAGCTCGGCGCGATGAGACCGGCGATGATCCAGGCCAGCGTCGACTTGCCCGAACCGTTGCCGCCGACGATCAGCAGGGCCTCACCCTGGCGCACCGACAGATCGACGCCGTGCAGGGCGGGCGCCTCCCACGGCGTGCCGCGGTTGTAGGTGTGGCGCACATCGGCCAGTTCGAGGATTGGGGCGCCCATCGGGCCGCGGCGCTGGTCGCGCGCGGGCCGCGGCCAGCTGGCGAGGTGGTCGACCGTGCGGCCGTTCGCCAGGTGGATCACCCGGTCGGCGGCCGCGGCGTCGGCTTCGTGGTGGGTCACCAGGACAACCGCGGTGCCGTGCCTGCGCGGCAGTTCGGCGAGCAGGGCCACGAGGTCGCGGCGGCCGTCGGGATCGATCATGGAGGTCGCCTCGTCGGCGATGAGCAGGGCGGGACGACGGGCCAGCGCGGCGGCGACGGCGAGGCGCTGCTGCTGGCCGCCCGACAGGGTGGCGGTTTCCCGCCTGCCCATGCCGTCGAGGCCGACCTCGGCTAGCAGCGCGTCGACATCGACCTCGGCGGCCAGCTCCGCCGACAGTCCCCACACGACATCGTCGGCGACCGAGACACCCAGCGTCTGGCTCTCGGGACGTTGCAGCACCAGCGCGGTGCCGCCCAGTTCGCCGAGGCCGGCCGAACCGGGCCTGCTGACCGCGCCCGACGTCGGCGGCCTGCCCGCCAGTACCCGCGTCAAGGTCGACTTGCCCGAGCCGTTGTGGCCGACCACGGCGACGAACTCGGCCGGATGGATCGTCAGATCGATACCGGCGAGCGCGTCTGCGGTGGCACCCGCGTAGCGGTAGCCCGCGCCGTGCAGGGTGACTGGAAGCGGGCCGACCGGGCGGTCGTCATCGGGTGCGTCGAGGCGGTCGCTGCCGGGCAGCCAGGCCAGGCGGTCCAGCACCGAACCGAGCACATACCAGGACACGATCGTGCTCACCAGCACGCCGAGGGCGACCGAGGTGCCGAGGTAGATCCACCACCAGCGCAGCACCGCATCGGTGGCTTCGGCGGCGGCCCGGCCCAGCGGCTCGAGTGCCGCCTGCCTGGCGGCCAGGTCCTGGATGCCCTTGGCGGTATTGCTGATCGCGTCGAAGAACAGCTGCCTGGTGCGTGCGAAGACCAGCAGGAAGCCCACCGAGAACAGCCCCCAGCACACGGCCGCCACCACCGTAAGGGCCAGCACGGCGGGCAAGCCGCCGCCACGGCGCTTCACGATGCCGATGATGCCCGCGACGGTGGCGGCGCCGAAGACGCCGAGCGCGGGCATGAGTCCGGCAGCAACGAAGGTGACCAATCCGGCGGCGATGGTGGCGGTGACCAGGGCGCGCAGCCGATAGCGGTGGGCCAGCAGACCCAGCGGCACCGCCGCGACCAGTTGCAGGGCCGCGGCCATCGGAACCAGGGAGCCGACGGTGATGAGGCCGACGGTCAGGCCGGCCATGACCGCACCGGTGGCCAGTTCGATGGGGCGCAGGGGTCCGCGGGGGAGGTCCGCGGGCTTGTCTCTCACCCGTCCAGTCTGCCAGTGCTTATTGGAGCGCTGGCGCGCTCGAGGTCGCGGCCCCTCCTGTCCCGGCGGTCAGGCAC
>NZ_JBHXMY010000412.1:0-5367 GCF_042720195.1 Nocardia sp. NPDC058497
CGGGACCGCGCCTCTCAGACGCAGACGCGGCGACCGCTCGCCGTGGTGGGTCTACAGCCGAAAACTGATACCAGTTAAGACGTTTCGGCCTTCTGTCGGCTCGCGCGTGCCCGCTCCTCGCGGTCACGCCGCTCGATGCTGCTCCCCGGGTTACTGGCCAGCTTGATCACCCCACCGACCAACAAGAGAACCGCCACTATCACCGCGATGACAATAATTCCCTGCACAGAACGAACTTATCGCGTATTCCGTTGCGGCGCAGCATGAGTTACAATCACGCGCCGATCGTCAACAGGGTACGACCGAGTGCCGAGCGGCTCTCGATCGCCGAGTGGGCCTGTTCGACCTGGTCGATCGGAAATGTCTGCCCGATAACCACTTCCAGCCTTCCCGCGGCGACCTCTGCCTGTGCGCGACGGGCGAGGGCGGACCAGTCGATCTCATCGGCGACTATGTCGAACAGTCCGAGCACCGTGACACCTCGGGCGGCAGCAGCCTCGGTGTCTCCTGTCGCGAAATCTCCTGCCGCGGAGCCATATCCGAGGAAGATGCCCTTGTCGTCGGCGGTCGTCAGTGCCTGGCCGCCGATGGCCCCACCCGTTCCGTCGAAGACGACATCGGCTCCCCCACCGGTGATCTCGCGGACCTGCTGCTCCCAGTTGTCGACCGAGTAGTCGACGACAGCGGTCGCGCCGAGTCGTTCCGCGAGGGCGAGTTTGTCGGCTCCCCGCGCCGCCGCGACCACCTTGGCGCCCGCCGCCACCGACAGCTGGATGAGCAGGGTGCCGAGCCCACCTGCCGCCGCGGTGATCAGCACCCACGAATCCGGTTGCACGGCAGCACGATCGAACACCGCCAGCGCGGTGCGGCCGTCGTGGGCCAGCGCGACCGCCTGCTGGGTGCTGAGCCCGTCGGCGATCTCGATCAGCGTCTCGGCCTTGGCGAGCGACTTCTCGGCATAGCCGCCGGTCGGCACCCCGCCGCCGATTCCGCTGGCGGCGGTCTGGGTGACCACACGCTTGCCGAGCCAGCCGGGATCGACCTCGGCGCCGATCGCGGAGACGACACCGCCGATCGCGCCGCCGGGCACATACGGCACGTTCAGCGGGAAGAAGTCCTGGCCCCAGCCACTGCGTAGCCGGGTGTCGAGGAACATCACGTCGGCGACCTCGACATCGACGACCACCTCGGCCGGACCTGGTTGCGGCGCAGGGAATTCCCCCACCTCGAGCACCTCGGGACCACCGAATTCCTTGACCTGCACTGCACGCATCGCGACTCCTTCGTGGTGTTCACCGGACGCGTCCAGCATGGAACCTCGAGCGGAGTTCAGGTCAAGAGCGCTGCGACGCGGATCACACGATCACGTGCCGCCACCACGGCCCGGCCGTCTCCAGCAGCACCGACAGGCGACCGCGCAGGGGCTTACAGTGAATTCGTGGCGCTTTCGTTCCTTCGACGCGGTCCGCGACCGGTCGACCTCAGCGCGGTCGACCGCACAGTCGCCGACTTGCGTTTCCCCGACGCGATCTTCAAGACCTGCCCCTGGCAGCCACGCGACCTCGTGGAATCCGGTCTGCGCCAATGGTTGCGCTGTTGCGGCGCCGCCATGCGCGACGACCAGGTGATCGGTATGCCCTCGCACGCGGTCGACGAAGCCTGGCACGGGTTCATCCTGTGCACCCAGCTGTACGCGAAGTTCTGCACCGAGGCCTACGGCCGGTTCCTGCATCACTTCCCCGACGGCGCAGGGGAGGACGCACCCGATCACGGGTCGATGATCGAACAGCTGGGCCGCACCGTGGTCGCCTGGTCGCTGGTGGCGCGACCGGACGAAGAGTGTGTGCTGTGGGACCTCGACCGCCACGTCGGGGTCGAGAATCCGTGGGGCGTGGACGCCCGGCACGTCGCCGCCGTGGAGGAGCAACTGCGCCGGGCGTGAGCGCCTAGACCAGCTTCATCCGGCGAGCCGCGAACCGCACCGCGCCGGGCGCGATCCGGTTGATCCGGTACTGCACCCACGATTCCGGCGTCACCGGCACGATCTCGCGGCCGCTGCGCACCGCCTTCACGATCTGCGCCGCGACCTTGTCGGGGGTGTAGCCGCGCCGCTCGTAGAGCTTGTCGAACTTGCGCTGGGTGGCCGCCTCTTCCTCGGCGGAGACACCCGAAATGCGGGTGGTGGCAACGATGTTCGTGTGCACGATGCCGGGACACACGGTCGACACCGAGATGCCGCGATCGGCCAGTTCGGCACGCAGGCAGTCGGAGAACATGAACACCGCCGACTTGCTGGTGGCATAGGCGGCCATGTCCCGCTGCGGGCTGTAGGCGGCCATGCTGGACAGGTTCACGATGTGCCCGCCGAGGCCGCGCTCGGCCATCGCGGCGCCGAAGGCACGGCAGCCGTTCACCACGCCGCCGAGGTTGATCCGCAGCACCCGGTCGAACTCCTCGGACGGGGTGTCGAGGAAGCTGCCGGCCTGGCCGACGCCGGCGTTGTTGACCAGGATGTCGGGCACGCCGTGCGCGGCGATCACCGCGTCCGCGTGCTCACGCACCGCGTCTCCGTCCGACACGTCGAGCGAATAGGCATGCGCGACACCATCTTCGGCGGCGATGAGCTCGACGGTCTCCTTGGCCGCGTTCTCGTTGACGTCGGAGATCACCACCTCGGCGCCGAGCCGGGCGAAGGCCAGCGCGGTCTCGCGGCCGATGCCGCTGCCGCCGCCGGTGATCACGACCAGCTTGTGGTCGAATTCCTTCCGGCTGCGGCCGACCTCGGCGCGCGCCAGACCGCGGGGCACATCACCGCCGCCGAGCGCGTCGATGAGTTCGGTGGTGGCGGTGGCCAGCAGTTCCGGATGCGAGAACGGCATCCAGTGCCCGGCGGGTACGTCACGGCGCCACAGCCGCGCGGTCCACTTGTGGGAATCGTCGTAACCGGCGGGGCGCACGGCCACGTCGCGTCCGGCGACGATCAGCTGCACCGGCACCTCGGTGCGGCGCTCGCGCGGCGACAGCATGCGCTGGGCGATGTTCGCGCGGTAGATGAGCAGCCCGTCGACCATGTCGCGCCGGAACGTGGGGCCGAGCACGACATTGGCGGGCGCGGTGTCGTTCATGACGGCGACGGCCCGCTGCCATACCTTCTCGGTGCCGATGGCGTTGAAGGTGGCGCGCGGCAGCACCGGGGTCATGAAGAACGCGGTGTAGGCCGAGGACAGTGCCTGGGTCACCGGCTGCCAGATGTTGCGCGGACTCGGCCGCGAGAGCCGATCGCGCGTCCAGGCGGCCAGGTGATCGAGGTTCGGGCCGGACACGGAGGTGAACGAGGCGATCCGCTCGGTGGCCTGCGGCTCGCACACGGCCTCCCACACCTGCACCGAACCCCAGTCGTGGGCGAGCACGTGGACGGGACGGTCGGGGCTCACCGCGTCGATGACCGCGTAGAAGTCGCGCGAGAGTTCCTCGAGCCGGAAGTCGGCGGTGCGCTGGGTGCGGGTGGACTCGCCGTGGCCGCGGGTGTCGTAGGCGACGACGTGAAAGCGTTCGGCCAGGCGCGGAATCACCTTGTCCCACAGGTGGTGGGTGTCGGGCCAGCCGTGCACGAGCACGACGGTCTCGGCGGCGGCGTCGCCGTATTCGAACACGGCGAGCTCGAAATCGCCGTTGCGGACGGTGCGCCGGTTCGCGGCCGGTGTGTTCTCGACAGTCATATCTCTTCGGACTCCTTGTCCTGGAATCGAACTCACAGGTCGAGCACCAATCGCTCACCGTGCGAACGGGATACGCAGGCGAGCATCTCACCCGCGGCGTGGTCGTCATCGGAGAGCGTGTTTTCCCGATGGTCGGGTGTGCCTGCCAGTACCCGCACCACGCAGGTGCGGCAGAAACCCTGCCTGCAGGAGTAGGGCTGGTCGGGGCGGGTGTCGAGAATGGCGTCGAGCGCGCTGCGGTCGGCGGGCACTTCGATCACCGCGCCGGTGGAGGCGAATTCGATCTCGAACGCGGTGCCGTCGACGATCGGCGGCGGCGAGAACCGTTCGAAATGCAGCTCCACGTCGGGCATCGTGCGCACAGCGGCGACGATCGCCGAGGTCATCGGGGTGGGGCCACACGAGTACACGGCGGTACCCGCGCCGACGCCGGGCAGCAGGGCCGCCGCGTCGGGCAGGCCGTGCTCGTCGTCGGTGCGTACGGTCACGTGCTCGCCGAAGCTCTCCAGCTCGGCCAGGAACGGGATGGTGTCGCGGGAGCGCCCGCTGTAGACCATCGTCCACGGCACCCCGAGCCGGTGCGCGAGCCGCGCCATCGGCAGGATCGGGGTGATGCCGATGCCGCCCGCGACGAAATGCAGTCGCTGCGCGGGCGAGCCGTGGCCGGGCACCGCGAACGGGAAGGCGTTGCGCGGGCCGCGGACGATGAATCGGCTGCCGACCGGCAGTTCGTCGTGCACCTCGAGCGAACCGCCGCCGCCCTCGGGGATGCGGCGCACCGCGATCCGGTAGGCGTGCGCGTCGGCAGGGTCACCGCACAGCGAGTACTGGCGCAGCCGGCCCGAGGGGAGCTCGAGATCCAGGTGCGCACCGGGCCGCCACGCGGGCAGCTCCCGGCCGTCGGGCGACTCCAGGCGCAGGCTCACCACATCCTGGTCGTGCGCGACGATCCGGCGCTCGGTGACGACCACCGGGAACCGGCGATCGTCGACGCGCGGGCGCAGATCGCGGCGGTTGACCAGGCCGCTCCAGCGCAACCGGGCCGTCGCGATCGCGTCCAGCACCCTGGTGCCGGGATCGTGCCGGTGCTTGCCGTAGAGGTCGCCCGGCAGTGCCTGGGGTATGTCGCGCACGGTCACGAAGCGGCCGCCCGCGCGGCAGGCGACTGGGCGAGATAGGAGACGGCCTGCGCGGTCGAACCGACATTCTCCGGGCTGTAGCCGGGCTGGAAAGTCGACAGCGCGCTGATCAGCAGCGACGGCACGCCGGGCAGCGCACCGCGCCACATCGCGGCCAGGATCGCGGCGATGACCCGCGGATAGCCGTGATCGGGCAGCCGCGGATCCTGCTGCACCAGGAACTTCGCGCCGCGCACCACCAGGGCGATGAAGATCGGGAACACCAGCACCATCGAGGCGCACCGGCGCACGTAGCCGACGCCGAAATACTCGGCGACATCGTGGGCGACGTTGCGATGCTCGACTTCCTCGGCGCCATGCCAGCGGAACAGATCGGCCATGCGCGGGTCGGCGCCGAACTTCTCCAGGTCGGCGTTGATCACCCAGTCGCCGAGCCAGGCGAAGAAGTGCTCGAGGCAGGCGATGAAATCGAGCCGGGTGATAACACACTGCCGTCCGGGCCGGGTGTG
>NZ_JBHXMY010000413.1:0-5360 GCF_042720195.1 Nocardia sp. NPDC058497
GGTGGGGGTGGCGGCCCGGGACCCCAATCGCCCGGGGGGGGGGGGGCCCCACCCGCCGCCTGCTTTTTCTCGCCACGGGGGGGCGGGGGGGGGGGGCCCCCCCCGCCCTCCACTCCAGGTAGGCCTGCGCGGAGGCGGCCCGGCGGGCGCTCCACGGACCGTGCACGGCCGGATCGTGGTTCTCCGAGCCCTCGCGCCAGGAGTTGTCGGCCGACTCGTGGTCGTCCCAGGTGCAGATGAACGGCACCGTCGCGTGCAGCGCCATCAGGTCGGGGTCGGTCTTGTACTGGCCGTGCCGGGTGCGGTAGTCGGCGAGCGTGACGATCTCGTTGGCCGGCTCGTGCGCGCGCACCGCGCCGCCGCGTCCGGTGTACTTGCCGCGGCCGTACTCGTAGAGGTAGTCGCCCAGGTGCACGACCGCGTCCAGGTCGGTGCGGGCAGCCAGGTGCCGGTAGGACCCGAACCAGCCCGCTTCCCAGTTGGAACAGGAGACCAGGCCCAGACGCAGGCGCTCGACGTCGCTGTCGTTGGCGGGCGCGGTCCGGGTGCGGCCGACCGGGGACGTCTCGCCGAGGGCGGTGAAGCGGTAGAAGTAGTCGGTGGCGGGCGCCAGGCCGGTCGCGTCGACCTTCACGGTGTGGTCGGTATCGGCGGTGGTGGTCACCGTGCCCGAGGCCGCGATACCGGCGAACGACTCGTTCGCGGAGATCTCCCAGCGGACCGCCGCGGGTTCGCCGAGGCCGGAGCCGGGGGTCGCGTCGTCGGCGACGCTGACCCGGGTCCACAGGATCACCGCACCGGGCAGCGGGTCACCGGAGGCGACACCGTGGCGGAACACCGCACTCGCCGCGTGCGCCGTGGCGGAACTCAGCACCACCACCGCGGCGGCCGCCGTCCCGCCTTTGAACAGGGTGCGCCGGGCGAACTGCCCTGTCGCGGAGGAGATGACGGCGTTGTTTTCGACCACGAGGAGCGATCTCATCGCACGGACCGGCTTACGCGCAAGTCCTGTTCGTAAACTTGGTCAATCGTTCAATGTCGCGTCGGGCCGCCTCCGTCGTCGCGAACCTGTCCGACCGCGTCGGTACCCTGCTGGACGTGAGCGAGAGCCTGTTCGACGTGCCCGGAGAACGCGCCGCGCCCGAGCACGGTCTCGACGCGGTGGTCCGGCGTGACCCCGGTGCGCCGCTGGCGGTCCGGATGCGGCCGCAGTCGCTCGACGAGGTGATCGGCCAGCAGCATCTGCTCGGTCCCGGCTCGCCGCTGCGCCGCCTGGTCGAGGGCTCGGGCGCGGCCTCGGTGCTGCTCTACGGCCCGCCGGGCACCGGCAAGACCACCCTGGCCTCGCTGCTGTCGCAGGCCACCGGCCGCCGGTTCGAGGCGCTGTCGGCCCTGTCGGCGGGGGTCAAGGAAGTCCGTGCCGTCATCGACGTGGCGCGCCGCAGGCTGTCGGTGGGGGAGCAGACCGTCCTGTTCATCGACGAGGTGCACCGGTTCTCCAAGACCCAGCAGGACGCGCTGCTGGCCGCGGTCGAGAACCGGATCGTGCTGCTCGTCGGCGCGACCACGGAGAACCCGTCGTTCTCGGTGGTGTCACCGCTGCTGTCGCGCTCCCTGGTGCTGCAACTGCAGTCGCTCACGCCCGAGGACATCCGGCAGGTCCTCGATCGCGCGATCGCCGACCCACGCGGGCTCGCGGGCGAGTACACGGTCACCGACGACGCGCTCGACCACATCGTGCGCATCGCCGGCGGTGACGCGCGGCGCGCGCTGACCGCGCTGGAAGCCTCGGCCGAGTCCTCGCTGGACGGCACGGTCGACGTCGAACTGGTCGAGGCCAGTGTCGACAAGGCCGCCGTGCGCTACGACCGCGCGGGCGATCAGCACTACGACGTGATCAGCGCCTTCATCAAGTCCATCCGCGGTTCCGACGTCGACGCCGCCCTGCACTACCTGGCGCGGATGCTCACCGCGGGCGAGGATCCCCGCTTCATCGCCCGCCGCCTGATGATCCACGCCAGCGAGGACATCGGCATGGCCGACCCGATGGCCCTGCAGACCGCCACCGCCGCCGCCCAGGTGGTGCAGCTGGTCGGCCTGCCCGAGGCCAAGCTGGCCCTGGCCCAGGCCACCATCCACCTCGCCACCGCGCCCAAATCCGGCGCGGTGACCTCGGCACTCGGCGCCGCCATGGCCGACATCGCCGCGGGCAAGGCGGGCGCGGTGCCACCGCATCTGCGCGACGGCCACTACGCCGGTGCCGCCGCCCTCGGCAACGCCAAGGGCTACAAATTCCCGCACAACGCGCGCGAGGGTGTGCTCGCCCAGCAGTACCCACCCGACGACCTGGTCGGCACCGACTACTACCAGCCGACCGACCACGGCTTCGAGCGCGAGGTCGGCGGCAGGCTCGGCAAACTGCGCCGCATCATCCGCGGGAAGTAGCCCCGCGCGCGGTGTCGGCGAGACCACGGACTCCGGCGGAAAACAGGTGGAATGCAGGCGGTAAGCTGGACTGCTGTGCAGACCCACGAGATTAGACGGCGTTTCCTGGACCATTTCGTCCGTGCCGGACACACCGAGGTGCCCAGTGCCTCGCTGATCCTGGCCGACCCCAACCTGCTGTTCGTCAACGCGGGCATGGTCCAGTTCAAGCCGTATTTCCTGGGGCAGGAGGCGCCGCCGTACTCGCGCGCCACGAGCGTGCAGAAGTGCGTGCGCACCGGTGACATCGACGAGGTCGGCGTCACCACCCGGCACAACACGTTCTTCCAGATGGCGGGCAACTTCTCCTTCGGCGACTACTTCAAGGAGGGTGCCATCACCCTCGCCTGGGAGCTGATCTCCAAGTCCCAGGAGGAGGGCGGCTTCGGCTTCGACCCCGAGCGCATCTGGGTGACCGCCTACGAGTCGGACCCGGAGGCCGCCGAGATCTGGCATCGCGTCGCCGGAATCCCGAAGGAGCGAATCCAGTTCCGCGACGGCAAGGACAACTACTGGGACATGGGCGTGCCCGGTCCCGGTGGCCCCTGCTCGGAGATCTACTACGACCGCGGCCCCGCCTACGGCAAGGAAGGCGGCCCGGTCGCCGACGAGGATCGCTACCTCGAGATCTGGAACCTGGTCTTCATGCAGGACATCCGCGGTGAGCTGAGCCCCAAGCTGGGCCACCCGCCGGTCGGTTCGCTGCCGCGGAAGAACATCGACACCGGCATGGGCGTCGAGCGCGTCGCCATGCTCCTGCAGGGTGTGGAGAACGTCTACGAGACCGATCTGCTGCGCCCGATCATCGACAAGGCCGAGGAGCTGACCGGCCGCTCCTACGGCGTCGAGCACGCCGACGACGTGCGTTTCCGCGTCATCGCCGACCACGTCCGCAGCTCGGCGATGCTGATCGCCGACGGCGTGAACCCCGGCAACGACGGCCGCGGCTACGTGCTGCGCCGCCTGCTGCGCCGCATCGTGCGCTCGGCCCGCCTGCTCGGCGCCGAGAAGCCGGTGATGGCCGAGCTGATGAAGGTCGTCTCGGGGCTGATGTCGCCGTCGTACCCGGAACTGGCCACCGACTTCGCCCGCATCGAAACCGTCGCGGTGGGCGAGGAGACGGCCTTCCTGAAGACCCTGAACACCGGTGAGACCCTCTTCGACAACGCCGCCACCGCGGTGAAGTCCAAGGGCGGCAAGCAGATCGCTGGTTCGGACGCCTTCGCGCTGCACGACACCTACGGCTTCCCGATCGACCTCACCCTCGAAATGGCCGCCGAGGCGGGTCTTTCGGTGGACGAGGAGGGCTTCCGCTCGCTCATGGCCGAGCAGCGCAAGCGCGCCAAGGACGACGCCCAGGCCCGCAAGCACGCCCACGCCGACCTGACCGTCTACAAAGAACTGGTCGACCGCGGCGCCACCGAGTTCACCGGTTTCGACGAGCTCACCTCCGAGGCGAAGGTGCTGGCCCTGATCGCCGACGGCGTGCGGGTGCCCGCCGCGCAGGCCGGTCACGACGTCGAGGTCATCCTGGACCGCAGCCCGCTCTACGCCGAGGCCGGTGGCCAGATCGCCGACCGTGGCACCATCACCGCCTCCGGTCTGAAGCTGCGCATCAACGACGTGCAGAAGATCGCCAAGAAGCTGTGGGTGCACAAGGCCACCGTCGAGCAGGGCCAGATCACCGAGGGTGATGTCGTGCTCGCGCAGGCCGATCCGGCGTGGCGCAAGGGCGCCACCCAGGGTCACTCCGGCACGCACATGGTCCATGCGGCGCTGCGTCAGGTGCTCGGTCCCAACGCCGTGCAGGCAGGCTCGCTGAACAAGCCGGGCTACCTGCGTTTCGACTTCAACTGGCAGGGTGCGCTGACCGACCAGCAGAAGGCCGACATCGAGGCCGTCTCCAATGACGCTGTCGGTGCGAACTTCCCGGTGAACACCTTCGTTACCGACCTGCCCAACGCCAAGAAGATGGGCGCGATGGCCCTCTTCGGCGAGAACTACGGCGACGAGGTGCGCGTCGTGGAGATCGGCGGCCCGTTCTCGATGGAGCTGTGCGGTGGTACCCACGTCGAGCACTCCTCGCAGATCGGCCCGATCACCGTGCTCGGTGAGTCCTCGATCGGTTCGGGTGTGCGTCGCGTCGAGGCCTTCGTCGGCCTTGACTCCTACAAGTACCTGGCCAAGGAGCGCGCGCTGCTGGCCGGTGTCGCGTCCTCGCTGAAGGTGCCGTCGGAGGAGGTGCCCGGCCGCGTCGAGCAGCTCGTGGAGCGGCTCAAGGTGGCCGAGAAGGAACTCGAGCGCACCAAGATCGCCGCGGTGCTGTCCTCGGCGGGCACGTTCGTCGAGCAGGCCGAGCGGATCGGCTCGCTACTGCTGGTCGCCGCCGCGGCGCCGGAAGGCGTCGCCGCGGGCGATCTGCGCACCCTGGCCACCGACATCCGTGGCCGCTTCGGCAGCGACCCCGCGGTGGTCGTGCTGCTCGGCAACACCGACGGCAAGGCGCCGTTCGTGGTGTCGGTCAACAAGGCGGCCCAGGATCTCGGGATCAAGGCGGGCGATCTGGTCGGCAGCTTCGGCCCGAGCATCGCCGGTCGCGGTGGTGGCAAGCCGGAGATGGCGCAGGGCTCGGGTTCGGATCCGTCGGGTATCCCGGCCGGTCTGGCCGCGGTCCGTGCCCGGGTGGCCGAACTCGCCGGCTGATGCCAGCCACTGCTGGTCCGGCGGAACAGGACCCGGCCGACCGCCCGGACGCGGCGACCGACCCCGGACGGGGCCGTCGCATCGCCGTCGATGTCGGCAGCGTGCGGATCGGGGTCGCCTCGAGCGACCCCGACGGTATCCTCGCGACTCCGGTGGAGACCGTGCCGCGCGCC
>NZ_JBHXMY010000414.1:0-5350 GCF_042720195.1 Nocardia sp. NPDC058497
CCCCGGCCCGTGGGGCGCCGTCATCGGGGCGACGACGATCCGGCCGCGCGGGGTGTCGTACACCGCGACCGCGCCAGGGGCTCGGGTGGTCAGCCCGTCGTGGTGGACTACGGCGACGATCTCGGTGTAGCCACGGCAGGTGCCGAAGGCCGCGCCGAGCACGGTCGCCTGGTGCGCGTCGATACCGAGCGCATACATCGCGTCCACGTACTGGGAAGTCGTTTCGGCGGCGTCGAGGCGCGCCGCCAGGTCGTCGGCCGCGACACTCACCGCGGCCACCTCGGCAGGCGCGCAGGTGGGCAGCGCGGCGAGCAGCAGGCGGGCGAGTTCACGGTCCGAGCCGTCGATGGTGTTGGTGGTGATCTCGAAGTTCGCTCCGGTGCGCACGGCGCTGGCGTGGCCGGAGCCGCGGCGGGCCAGGCAGATTCGCCGCCGGTCCTCGTCACCGTAGCTGCGGGCGACGAGCTCGGCGTCGGGTTGGGCGAGGGTGAACAGGGCGTCGGCCAGCTCGGGCTCGACATCGCCGTAGGCGTCGAAGACGCCGAGGGTGGTGAGCTCGGCGACGGCGGCGTCCCTGGCGGCGCGCCAGGCGTCGAAGGTGTCCTGCTGCGGGCCGACGGCCAGGACCAGGGGCAGCGTTTGCACGCCGAGCCGGTCGGCGACGGCCAGCAGCGAATCGTTGGTGAGGGTGGTCATGGCCGTCCCTCCGCGGTGGCGGTGCCGCCTGCGGTCTGCGGGGCGGCGCGCTCGGCGACACCGAGCACGGCGGGCGCGGCCTGGATCTCGCCTTCGGCGACCAGCTGGTCGGCCTCCTCGTAGGCGATACCGGCGCGCGGGAAACGGGCGGCGGTGTCCTGGGCGCCGGCGCCGGGCGCCATGGCACCGGGGACGAGCGGGGCCGCCTGCCCGGTGGGAGTGGTGACCGGTGCCGGCTGTGCGGTGGCGCCCACCGCGGTGGCCGACTGAACGAAAACCGGTGCACGATAAGCGGTTTGCACGGGCGTGGGCATCGACGGCAGCGCGCCGAGACCGATCGCGCCGATTCCTGGCATCGCCACCGCACCCGGTGTCGGCGTGGTGGCGGCCTGGCCGGATTGTTCACCGGCCAGCGCGGCCTCCGACGCGATCGGGGGCGGCGGCGCGTGCAGCCACGGCGTCGCCAGCGGTTCGGTGGCCGCCTCGTAGCTGCGCATCACCCGGGAGGCAACGGCTTTGGCGACGTCGGCGTCGGCGTCGGACTGCGCCGCGATCGCCTTGATCGGGGCGCCGAGGGCGGTACCGACCTGTTCGAGGGCTTGCTGCATAGCGGTGATGGCCGCGATATCAGCGGCATTGGGCATGGCCAGCGCCGCCACCTCGTAGGCGAGAACCTGCGCCTGCAGCCTGGCCGCGTTGGCTGTCGCGGCGGCCGCGGTGTCGATCAGCCACTCGCGCAGTGTCGAGATCCGTTCCCACACTTGCTCGCTGCTCCCGGACTTCCAGGAGCCACGCAAGGTCTGCAGCACCTGCTCGTAGTCGAGCACGGCCGCGCCGAAGGCCGCGGCGAGCCGCGTCCAGGCGGCGGCCGCGTCGGCCATCGGCATCGGTCCGGCACCGGTGGTGAGGTCGGTGGCGAGCTTGTCGGGCTCGCGCGCCTCCCACACCACGCCGGTGAATCCGGGCTGCGGTGGTTCGATCATCGGTGACGAATACCTCTACGCCGCAGGCCCGGTGAAGCCGCTGGTGTTGTCGGTTTCCATCCGATCGAACTCGCTGACCTGCGCGCGCAGGGTGGCGGCGAGCTTGCTCATCTCGTGCGCGCCCGCCTCGGCACCGGTCAGGTAGTCGTCGGCGACACCGTTGGCCGTGTTCGCGGCGCGCGCCGACACCTCGTCGACACCGGCCGGTGCGACGTGCAGGGCCGGGGCGACCGCGGTCAGCTCGGTGGTGAGCCGGTCGGCGATGCCGTCCAGCGCTGCCGCGGCTTTGCTCGCCGCGGCCGCATCGAATTCGAAGGTGTTACTCATCTGCCACTCCTGTCATGGTGCCGTGTCACAGTGAGAGTTCTTTGTCCGGCGGTGCGTCGTCGACCACCGGTTCGGCGGCGCCGACGACCGGGGTCGCCACCCCCGCGATCTGGCCGACGACTTCGTCGCCGTGGTTGCCGGTGACCAGCTGCGAGTGCACGGCCTCGTTGCCGCCGCCGTCCACCGCGCGCGCCATCGGCATGCCCGCGCCCGCGCCACCCATGGGCATGACGCCCGGCGAGGTGCCACTCGCCGATGCCGTGGTCATGTTCGCGCCACCGGAGCCGCCGCCGACCGCACCGGTGCTGCCGACCGTGGACAGACCGCCGCCACCGCGACCGCCCTGCCACGGGCTCAGCGGTGACGATGCCGCGCCCGCGCCGCCGATCGCGCCGACCGCACCGATCGCGCCGCCACCACCGGCGCCGCCCGCGGACGCCAGTTCCTCGGCGGATTCCTCGCCGGTGGCGGAGATCTCGGTGCCGGCGGCCGTCGAGTCACCGGTGGTGCTGGTCGACAGCGAACTCACCTGTCCGGCCAGCGAACTCAGCGAGGACACCGCGGTGCTCGCGGTGCTGATCAACGGCGTGATCAGGCTCATCAGCTGGGTCAGCGACTCGCTGCTCGCGTCGACGCCGGTCGGCGCGTTGGTCACCGGGACCTTCTCGCCGGCCTGTGCCATCTCGCCACTGCGCGCGACCATCTCGGCCTTGGTCTCGGCCGTGATGGCCAGGCCCTCGGCCATCGCCTCCATGGTCGCCGCGATCAGCACCGCCTGCCCGCCCGGTGTCGCCGCGTAGAGCGGGGCGAGTGCCAGGGTCGCCGAGTAGCGCGCGATCACCGCGGCCAGCTTGGCGCCGCCGACGGCGACATTGCCCGCCGCGTGGGTGAGCACCGCCTTCTCCTGGGTGCTCTGGGTGGCGAGTTTGGCTCCGTCGGCCTGGGCCGCTGTCGCCTTGTTCGTCGCCTCGGTCGCCGCGGCGCTCTGCCACAGCTGCATCGCCGTCTGCAGCGCGGTCGAACCGAGCGACATCACCGTCTCGAGCACCGAGCTGATATTCGTCAGCGCGTCAGCCGGATTCGACGAGGTGCCCGACGTGGAGCTGGTGCCGCCGAGCGCGCCGGTACCGAACGCGGACGCCAGGTCGGTGAGCGGTTGCATCAGCGCGGTGAGGTCGATCGTCGGCAGCGCGGGCATCTCCGGCAGCTGGATGAACTCCGGCAGCTGCGGCAGCTGCGGCAGTCCCATCGAGCTGAGGACCTGGCTCACCGGCTGGTCGAGCATCGGCGCCAGCGAGCTGCCGCGCAGCAACTCGAGCACGGTCGGATCGACAGACGCCGCCGCGCCGGTCGAGTCTCCCCCTGGGTAGGTCATGGCTACTGATCGACCGCCGCGATGCCCAGCTTGGACGCTCCGTCGGCGCCCTCATAGGTAGCGGCGGCCTGGGTGGCGGTGAGCGCGGTGCCCGCGTGCACCGCGGCCAGCTCGGCCATCGAAGTGAGGTGGTTGGCTTGCGCGTAGGCGAACGACATCAGGAATTCCTGGCCGATCAGGCCGAACACCGGTACCGCGGCGGCCATGGTGGCGGCTTGGTCGACCGCACCGGCCTGGGCGACGCCCGCCGCCATGGTGGCCGAGGCACCCGCGTACGCACGCACTGCATCGGGAACTACCGCAACGTGATTCATGGCTCTCGTCCAATCTCGAAACAGCCCATGGTGTTTCGTTACTTTATCTACCCGTCGGAAACCGGCGCCACACAAATCGGCGGTGAAGATCAGCTGAATCTCACATGCCGGTTCGGTTGTAAGCCGTCACCAGCTCGGCCCGTTCGCCGAAGGCACGGTGCGCGGCGGACTGCGCGGTCTGGGTCAGCACCCGCTCGAATTCGGCAGGCGAGAGCTTCGCGATCGCCCCCGTGAGCTCCAGGCCGACCAGGGCGCCCGCACCGTCGACGGTCACCGTCACCGCGCCGTCGGGCGAAGTCTCCTGTGCCCGGATGTCGTTGGTCGCCTCGGTCAAGTCCTGTAGGCGGTAGAGCTGTCCCCGCACCTTCGCGATCAGCTCGTCCATGGTTTCGACCATCGCCGTGTCCTCCCCTCTCCGCTCGCTAGACCGACCGTAGCCAGCTGTCCGGCTCGGTGTCGTATTCCTGTTCTTCGACGATCTCCGCCGCCGCGACCTCAGCCTCGGTGGGCAGCCCCGTCGCCGCGAGCAGTGCCGGGTCGAACCCCGCTTCCGCCAGCTGGTTCCGCCGCGCCAGACCGGCCCGCTTGGCCGACTTCTGGCACAACCGCAGAATCTCGGCGGCGAGTTCGCCCGGATCACGCCGCAGCTGGTCGCCGTCCACGGAGATCCCCACCGGCAATCCCTGCTCGGTGGTGCGCACCACGATCCCACCGGTCAACGACGCCGCGGTGAACTCGGTCGGAAACTCGTCCATCGCTCCCCTCCCGTCTGGCCGAACATCACTACGCCCGATCATCCCTGATGGCTCTGACAATTTCCGCGATCTGGCTGTTGATCAGCGAGACCAGCCGCCTGCGATCGGCGGGAACGGCCTTCGCCGGCGAACCAGGCACGATCACGTACCGACCGTCGTCGACGAGATCCCGCCAAGCCAGGTGCAGACGCAGGATGCCACGGGGGCCGAATCGGGACCAGCCCTGCTCGATGTCGATGGTGCCCGCGAAATCCTCCGGCTCCCGCAAGAAGGCCGCTGCCTGGGCCGCGGAGTCGTCGCCGTCCTCGTGCACGAGCGAACGCCCATAACCGAAGTCGAGATCGGTCGTCGCGGTGTCGATGAGCTCGAAGTCCCTGCGGCGACCGGCCTCGGCGGCGGGGAACAAGCTCGCAACGGCATCGCCCATCGAAATCGCGTCGTGCCTCGTCACCGTGAAACCGGTCGAGTGGCTCATCGTTTCGCCTGGCTGCTGCTGGATGACGAACGACGTCTCACCCTTGCGCACCGCCAGTACCCGCAGCGCGCGCTTCGGGTTCGACGGCGCACGGCAATCGATCCCCCAGACCACGATCCTGATGTCGGGCTGGGTCATCGCACCGATGAGCGCGTCGAGTTCACGGTCGTTGCGCTGACGGAGGTCCTGCCAGGCACGTCTTTTCGCCTGCAGCGCATCGTCGTAGGTCGACGCGGGGCCACGGTAACTGAGCGGCTCCGGGAGCTTCTCCTCCCGGAAGACGTCCCAGATCGATACGAATTCGAGCGGGGAGAACTCGAAAACCGTTGTCATTGCTCAACCACCGGTCGGGCGACGATCGGGGCCTCACCGATCGCTTCGTCGAGGTGATCGACCGAATCCAGGTAGTCGGCGCACTTGTGTTC
>NZ_JBHXMY010000415.1:0-5348 GCF_042720195.1 Nocardia sp. NPDC058497
GGGGGGGGGGGGGGGGGACCCGGGGGGGGCGCGCCCGAGCGTGGGCGCCCCCGGGGGCGCCGGGGTGGGGGGGGGGGGGGCGCCCGGGGGCGGCGGCCTGGTGTCGACCGAGCTGGTGCAGATCAACGGCGCTCCGGCCCTGGTCATCCGGATCGACGGGGTACTCGACAGCGTCGTCGCGACGCGGATCGACGACGGGTCGATCACCGGTCTCTATGTGGTGCGCAATCCCGAGAAGCTGTCGCGGATCGAGCAGACGACCGCCGTTACCCGCTGATCCGCGACCACCGCGTCAGGGCTGTCCTACCCAGCGGTCGAGCGCGTCCCGCAGGGCCGGGATCGCGGTGTCGGCGGCTTCGTCGACGGCCGCGGCCCAGCCGACGAAGGCGTCGGGGCGGATGAGCAGCACGTCGGCCGGGCGATCCTCGGTCTTGGCGGTGACGATCTCGATCCGCGGTTCCCGCGCCCTGGCGAGCTCCCGCAGGTCCGCGCGATCGGCGAGATCGAGGAAGACGGGCCTGGCGGTGTGCAGGAGTTCCGCGACGCTGGTCGTGCCCTGTTCGGTGAGCAGCGTGAGGTCGGGGGCGAAGGTGCCTGCCAGCGGGTGCGGGTCGGCGCCGGGCATCGGGTAGCGGACGTCGCCCGCGGAGATCATGCCCGCCAGGCGGCGCAGCGCGGGTGCGTCGGCGAACAGCTCCTGGAACACCGCGCGCAGGGCGTCGGCGGCCTCGTCCTGGCCGCGGCGCAGCGCCGCCTGGGCGCGAGTCTGCTGCAGCGCCCGTCCCGCCGCGGCGTGCCGTTCGTCCTGGTAGGTGTCGAGCAGGCCTGCCGGCGCCCAACCCTGCACGGTGGCGGCCAGTTTCCACGCCAAGTTGACCGAGTCGAGCATGCCGACATTGAGCGCGGTACCGGTGGCGGGCAGCAGATGTGCGGCGTCACCGGCGAGCAGGATCCGGCCCGCCCGGTAGCGGTCGGCCCGCCGCGCTTGGAACTGGTAGCGGGACAACCGGATCGGCTCGCCCAGCGGCAGCTCGGCGCCGAGCACGCGGCGGGCGCTGTCACCGAGTTCGGCGAGGGTCATCGGGTCGTCGTTGTCGTATTCGGTGAGGTCGTCCTCGGTGGTCTGGAAGAACATCGTGCGCACCGCCGGGTCGACCGGGCCCATCGCGAAGACGCCGCGCTCGGTGCGGGTGAAGCCGGGGCTGATCTGCCCGTGGCCCGGCACGTCGAGGCCACCGTCGTCGAGGACGGTGACCGAGTCCGGCACGGTGACCACGCCGAGGCGGTTGACTTCGGGAAAGGTGTTGCCGGGGAACGGGATTGCGGCCAGTTCCCGGATCCGGCTGCGCCCGCCGTCGCAGCCGACCAGGTACTGCGCCCTCACCCGGTACGGCCCGTCCGGCCCTTGCACGTCCACGGTCACCGCCGTGTCGTCCTGGCTCACCGCGATCACCTCGTGCCCGCGGCGGATCTCGGCGCCGAGTTCGACGGCGCGTTCGGCGAGCAGCTCCTCGACGCGCGCCTGCGGAATCCCCATCGCGTCCATGGGACCGTCGGCGAGAATGCCGAAATCGACATGCATGCCGCCGAAGGGGAAGATCGGCGCCGGGATCGGGCTGCCCACCGCGGCGAAGCGATCGAGCAGGCCGCGGTATCGCAGCACATCCAGGATCCGGCCGCCCAGGCCGCTGGCCTTGTGCGCGGTGCCGGGCTCCGCACGCCGCTCCAGCACCACGGGGCGCACACCGGCCAGGGACAGCTCCCCGGCGAGCATCAGTCCGGCGGGGCCCGCGCCGACAACGATCACGTCGGTCTTCATCTCACGCACTGCGTTACTCCCGTTTTTCGCTGGTCCGAACATCGACGTGCGATTGTGCAGGATGACCGGGGTCTTGCCGCAAGCCCCCAGGTGGGCTATACCTTGGAAGGGACAAGGAGCGCTGGGCGTTCCGATTCCCCTTCCCCTGACTGCGCGAAGCGGCCGTCGCCGAATTCGCGGTTCGCTGACTCGCCATATTTCGCTTGTGGCATGACCGGGGCGTGCCGCACACTGGTCCTCCGATGCCAGGACCTGCGGAAATCCGGATTCAGCGAAGGGGCGGTGCATGTTCGACGTGATCATTGCCGGGTGCGGGCCGACCGGTGCGATGCTGGCCGCCGAACTGCGGCTGCACGATGTGCGGGTCCTCGTTCTGGAGAAGGAACCCGAGCCCGTGTCGTCGTTCGTCCGCATCGTCAGCCTGCACATGCGCAGCCTCGAGCTGATGGCGATGCGCGGACTGCTGGATCGGTTTCTCGAACGCGGGCGACAGCGTCCGGTCGGCGGTATCTTCGCCGCCATCGCCACACCCGCGCCCGACGGCCTGGATTCCACGCACGCCTATCAGCTGGGGATTCCGCAGCCGGTCGCCGAACATCTCCTCACAGACCATGCGATCGCGCTTGGTGCGCGGGTCCGGCGCGGTTGTGCGGTAGCCGGTTTCGAGCAGGACGACGAGGGCGTGACCGTCGAACTGGCCGACGGGGAGCGGCTGCGTGCGCGGTATCTCGTCGGCTGTGACGGCGCGCGCAGTACGGTGCGCACACTGCTGGGCGTCGGATTCCCCGGCGAGCCCTCGCGGACCGAGACGCTGATGGGCGCGATGGAAGTGGGTGTGCCGCAGGAGGAGATCGCCACCAAGGTGGCCGAAATCCGCGCGACCACTCCGGCATTCAGTCTCGGGCCCTTCGGCGAAGGGATCTATCGCGTCGTCGTCCCCGCCGTGGGCGTCAGCGAGGATCGCTCGGAACCGCCCTCGCTCGAGGATTTCCGGCAAGGGTTGCGCGCGATCGCCGGAACCGATTTCGGTGTGCACTCCCCGCGCTGGTTGTCCCGCTTCGGCGATGCGACCCGGCTGGCGGAGCGGTATCGGGTCGGTCGGGTGCTGCTGGCAGGCGACGCGGCGCACATTCACCCGCCCGCCGGCGGTCAGGGTCTCAACCTGGGCGTTCAGGACGCGGTCAACCTCGGCTGGAAGCTCGCCGCGCAGATCCATGGCTGGGCGCCGGAGACATTGCTGGACACCTACCAGACCGAACGTCATCCGGTCGCCGCAGACGTCCTGGACAACACCCGCGCCCAGGTGCAGCTGTCGTCCACCGAACCGGGCGCGCAGGCCGTGCGCAGGCTGCTCACCGAACTGATGGACTTCGACGAGGTGAACCGCCATCTGATCGAGAAGATCGCCGCGATCGGCATCCGCTACGACTTCGGCGAGGGCGCCGATCTGCTCGGCCGTCGCCTGCGGGATGTCGACCTGAAGCAGGGCCGCCTCTACGAGCGACTACATCGGGGCCGCGGCCTGGTGCTCGACCGCACCGAACGGCTGACCGTCGACGGCTGGTCGGACCGGGTCGACCACATCGCGGATCCCACTGCGGCACTGGATGTTCCGGCTATTCTGCTCCGGCCCGACGGCTACGTCGCCTGGATCGGCGAGCACCAGCAGGACCTCGACGACCACCTCGCCCGCTGGTTCGGCAAGCCCACCGCTAATACGAACATACGTTCGAACACAGGGTAGACTGGCGGGCATGTCGCTGCCCCTGCAAGGTTCACTGTTCGACGGTGATGCGGTTGCGCTGGGTTCGATCGAGACGATCCGGCGCACCCAGCTCGACGCGACGGCCTGGGTGGATGTCCTACCCGGCTGGCTCAGCGGCGCGAGCGTCCTCTTCGAGCGCCTGGCCGAACGCGTGCCGTGGCACGCCGAGCGCAGGCCCATGTACGACCGGGTCGTCGACGTGCCCCGGCTGGTGTCGTTCTTCGGCGAGAACGACCCGCTACCCGACCGCATCCTGGTCGCGGCACGAGAGGCCCTGACCTGCCATTACGCCACCGAGCTCGGGGAGCCGTTCCGCACCGCGGGCCTGTGCTTCTACCGCGACGGCCGCGACAGCGTCGCCTGGCACGGCGACACGATCGGCCGCGGCGCCACCCACGACACCATGGTCGCGATCGTCTCGGTCGGCGCACCGCGCGCGCTGCTGCTGCGGCCACGCGGCGGCGGGGCCAGCGTGCGATTCCCCTCGGGGCACGGCGACCTGCTGGTGATGGGCGGCGCGTGTCAGCGCACCTGGGAGCACGCGGTACCCAAGACGTCCCGGCCGGTCGGGCCACGCATCAGCATCCAGTTCCGCCCGCGCAACGTGCGGTGACACCCGCACCGGAATAGCCCTGGCCGCCGAAGTCGGCGCGACACCCGCGCAGACCGCCCTGGCCTCGCTGCACCCCGCCCCCACGATCCTGTCGATCCCCGGTACGACCTCGATCGGTCATCCCACCGAGAACTTCGGCGCGACGGAGGTCCGGCTGACCGGCGAGCAGTTCGCCCGGCTGTCGGCACTGGCCGTCGAAACAGCCTGAGCAGAAACCGATTACGGGGCGCTCAGCACCGAGTACACCAGTTCCCGCACCCCCGCGCGCAACCGGTCGACCTCACCGGCCCTGGCCATCTGCTGCGCGAGGTCCCCGCCGATGATCGACAGCAACAGCGCGCCCACCGTCTCGGCGTCTATCTCCGGGCGGACCTCGCGCAGCAACCCGGTGATGTGCTCGGCCCAGAACGCGTGGAATTCCGCACTGCGCGGATGCGGGGGCATGGCCTTGTAGGCGGCGATCAGTTCGACGTCAGCGGTGACCATGGTCGTCATCGCGTCGAAGAAGGCGAGTAGCCGGTCGGTCGCCGGCGCGCCGGGACCCAGCGGCGGCGGCCCGCTCTGCACCGCCGCCATCATCTCGGCCGCCCCCTCGGCCACCAGCTCGTACAGCAGGCCGGCCCGGCTGCCGAAGCGATGGAAGATGGTCCCTTTGGCCACGCCGGCGGCCGCGGCGACCCGATCCATCGTCACCCCCGCCGCACCGTGTTCGGCCAGCAGCGCGGCGGTGGCCTCGAGGATCGCTCGACGGTTGCGCGCGGCGTCGGCGCGTTCGGTGGGGCGTGGGTCGGGCATCGTATCGCTTTCTCGGCACCTGCCGATCCGTTGACAAGTTGACCGCCGGTCCATATCGTTCGATTTATCTGGACCAGCAGTCAACTTATGGAGTTCTGATGCAGGCAATCGTAATGACCGAGACCGGCGCACCCGCGGTGCTGGTGGCGCACGACGTCGACGAACCGCGACCCGGTGACGGACAGGTAGCCATACGCGCCGAGGCGATCCCGGTGCTCTACCCGGAGACCATGGTGCGGGCGGGCGCGTTCCCGATCCCCGTGCCGCTGCCCGCGGTGTTCGGGTTCCAGGCGGCGGGGACGGTCGTCGAGCTCGGCGCCGGCGTTGACCCGGCCCTGCTCGGCGCCCGGGTCGTC
>NZ_JBHXMY010000416.1:0-5345 GCF_042720195.1 Nocardia sp. NPDC058497
GCGTGGACGGCGTCTTTCTGGACTGACCCTCAATCCTACATCCCGGTGTCGGGCCTCCGGGGCACGTCTCACTGCGAGTTCTCAGAGTGCGGTGAGGTGGTCAGCGCATCAACGGCGCTGCCGCAGTGGTTTCCGGGGCGGTGGGTTCGGTGACCGAGCGGGTGGATCGGGCGTAGTCAGGCAGGCCACGAGATGTCAGCCCATCAGGTCTGCGGTGGCCTGGTGTGTGGGGCTGGCGAGAACTGCTGCTGGAGTACCGGATTCGACGATGCGGCCGTGGTCGAGGACGAGGAGCTCGGTGCAGTGCCGGGTGACCAGGGCCATGTCGTGGCTGATCAGCAGGACGGTGGTACCGCGGTCGGCGCGGAGGTGGTCGAGGAGGGTCATGATCGCGGTGGCGGTGGCGGTGTCGAGTGCGGTGGTGATCTCGTCGCAGATCAGGACGGCGGGGTCGGCGGCGAGGGCTCTGGCCAGGGCGACGCGCTGGCGTTGGCCGCCGGAGAGTTCGCGGGGATGGCGGGTCGCGAGGTCGGTGGGGAGTTCGACTGCGGCGAGCAGGGATTCGACGCGGCACCCGACCTCGGCCTTCGGCACCCGGGCAATGCGGCGGAGGGGGCGCGCGAGGGTCTGTTCGACGGTGCGGCGGGGATTCAGTGCCGCGAGTGGATTCTGGGTGACCAGTTGGATTCCGTTGACACCGGCCTTGATTCGGCGTCTTCGACCGACCGGGATTCGCGTACCCCGCAAGTCGAGCGAACCCGCGCCGGTGGTGTGCAAACCGGCGATCACCCGCGCGAGGGTCGTCTTCCCCGCGCCGGATGGGCCGACCACTGCCAGCGCTTCACCCGCGCGCACCGTGAAATCGATGTCGACCAGGATCTCGTGGCCGTCGGCTACCGCGCTGATTCCGTTGACGCGCAAGGCAGTCGGGCCGTCATGTCGGTTCGCCCGGGATTCCGTCGCGCTGTGATGACCGGCGGCTCCGCTCGTCCGCTCCGTGCCCGGCTGCCCGGGGCGCAGATCCGAGGCCGCGTAGCCGAGCACCGCTCGCAGGGCCCGAACGACCGTGTCGAACAGCGATCCGTCGACCGCCAGCCCTGCGCCGCTGCCGGATCGGTCGGCACGTGACGACGATGCAGCTCTGCGTGTTCCCAGCCCGGGCCTTGCACCCTCGATCGCACCGGTTTCGCAACCCGCGCCGCCACGGGTGGCGCCGGATCGGTCGACACGTGACGGCGATGTTGCTGTCTGAGTTCGCGGTTGGGGTCGTGCGCCCTCGGTCGCGCAGGTGTCTTCATCCGCACCGTCAACCCCGACTTTGTCTACGCACGCGAGAGCGGTCTCCGACTCGGACGACCCGGCGGCCCCAGCCTCATCGATGACCGGTATGCCGCCGGGCGGGTGGACCTCGACGATGGTGTCGGCGATGGCGAGGTCGGACGACCCGACGCCTCCAGCCTCGTCGATGACCGGCATACCGCCGGGCGGGTGGACCTCGACCACGGTGTCGGCGATGGCGTGGACCGTGGTGGTGTCGTGGCCCGAGAGGAGGACGGCGGTGGATTCGCGGACGGCGAGGTCGGCGATGAGGCGGGCGATGTCGGTGCGCAGCGCGCCGTGCAGGCCCGCGAGCGGCTCGTCGAGGACGAGTACCTCCGGGCGGCGGAGGAACGCCCGGGCGAGGGCGACGCGGCGTTGCTGGCCGCCGGAGAGGCGACCGCAGCGGCGGCGCAGGTGGGTGGCGTCGAGGCCGACCAGTTCGAGGGCGGCGCGGCGGTCGGCGTCGGAGGCGGTGGGCGCGGCTTCGGCGAGCAGGGCGCGCACTCGGAGCAGTGGATTCAGTTCGGAGCCGGGGTCCTGGCCGACGTAGGCGATCCGCGTGCGCCGGAATGTCCGCAGCGCACGGGAATCCAGCGCGAACACCTCCTGCCCGGCGACGAGCACCGCACCCTCTTGACTGGCGCCGGCAGGGAGGTGCCCGAGCAGCGCGCGCATCGCGGTCGACTTACCCGCACCCGACGGCCCGGTCAGCGCGGTGACGGTGCCCGCCTTCAATCGGAAGGACAACGGCGCCAGCAACACCGCCCCGGTGTCAGCGACCACGGTCAGCCCTTCGATCACCGCCGCATCCCCTGCGTCGACTACCGAAATACCGCAGTCGTCCCGGCGCCCGTGCCGCTCCGCATGAACACCAGCGATCCGCCCGCGACCGGCTGCCGCGCGCCGCTCGCCAGCGGTTCGTCTACTGCCGGCTGCCGCGTGTCCCTCGCCACCGACGCGCCCATGGCCCGCTCCTGCGCGACTCTCGCTCCCGGCCCGACCATTGCCCATCGCTGCCGGACCCTCGTCATCAGACGAACCGTCCGAGGCCTGTGCGGGGCCGAATGCTGACGCGTCAGGTTCGGCGAGGTTGGCATCGCGGCGCGTCTCGGAGTCGGTCGTGGCGCGCGCCGGGTCGGCGGTGCGCGTGGCAGCTCGGCGGTCGGTCGCGCCGGTTCCCGACCGGCTTTGTCCCGACCCCCCGGTGACCACCAGATTCACCCCGACCGCGACCACCGCGATCGCCGCGCTGGGCGCGAGCACCGCCCACGGGTTGAGCAACAGTCCGGAAGCGTTGTCGCGCACCATGTTCGCCCAGTTGTCGTCGTCGAGGGCGGGCAGACCGAGGAACGAGACCGTGCTCACGAGGTAGACGCCGACGACGAAACGCAGGCCGAGCTGGGTGGTGAAGACAGAGCGCAGATTGGGCAGGATCTCCCGGAAAACCAAGTAGGGAAGGGATTCTCCGCCGGCGATCGCGGCTTCGACATAGCCGCTGGTGGCGATGGTCGACGCGGCGGCCGCGAAGATCCTGGCGCAATAGGGCACGCCGAACAGCAGCGACACCAGGATCAGCGCGAACACTCCGCCCTGCGGCCACGCGGTGAGGACGAGCAGGATGCCGAGCACCGCGGGCAGGAGAATGACCAGATCGCCGGCGAGTTCGATCACCGAACCCGCCCGCGGCCGAACCGCCGCCACCGCACCGAGCACCGCCGACAACACGGTCACCGCCACCGCGATCACCCCCGACACCACCAGCAACTGAGTGCCACCGGTGAGCAGATGACTCAACACATCCCGGCCGAGCCGATCCGTCCCCAGCACCGCTCCCCCACCGGGCTCCACAAACGGCATCCCCACCGCCCGCTCCCCCGGATAGGGAGCAAGCAACGACCCCACCACCGCGAGCACCACAACGAGCCCCACCCCGCCCGCCGCCGCGCATCGCCACCACACCCGCCTGGACAGCTGATCACCACGCCGTGATGGCGGCATCGGCCGAGTAGCTCCCGCCACCACGGCGTGTTGATCTTGTTGGGGACGCATCAACTCGCCTCCTCTGGCGATCTGGGGCGAGTTTCGGCTGGGCGCCCGATAGCTTCGGACGGGCTGGGACGGGTGGTGGTCGCGAAACGGCGCAGCGTATGCGCAAGGTCTGGGTGGAAGTTCGGCAGAACGGGGCCCGTGTGCTTCGGCTCGACAGCGTTCATCGCGCACCTCCCGACGCCCGGCTGCGGACGAAGTCCGCGATCGCGAGCAAGGTCATGATGACGATGGCGGTGAGTGCGACGACCGCCGCGACCGTCGCGGTGTCTCGGTCGGCGACCGAACCGGCCAGTACCGCGCCGACGCCCGGGTAGTTGAAGAGAGTCTCCACCACCAGCGCGCCGCCGAAGAGCATGCCGACGGAGGTGGCGTAGCCGGCGACGATGGCAGGCGCGGCGAAGGGGAGCATGTGCCGCATCAGGACGGTGCGGGCTGGAAGTCCTTCCAGGACAGCACTTTCCACATGCGGCGCGGTGGCGACATCCTGGAGCGCCGAGCGGACCACCCGGGCGTTCCAGCCGATCTGCGGTATCGCCAGGGCGAGTACCGGCAGGATCAGCATCTCCGGGCCCGCAGGGAAACCGGAGCGGTCGGTGATGGTGACCGCGGGCAGCCAGCCGGTCGCCAGCGAGAACACCAGGATCAGCAATGTGCCGCAGACGAATTCGGGCACGGCGACCGCGACGGTACTGGCGGGCTGCAAGATCCGCGCGCCGACGGCGGTCGGGCGCACCGCCCACCAGCAGCCGAGCGCCAGCGAGGTGACGACAGTCAGCAAGAGCGCGATCCCGCCGAGCAGCAGGGTCTGCGGGAATTTGTCGGCCAGCAGTGTGGCGATCGAGTTTCCGCGCGCGGTCTGCCCGAAGTCACCGGTCAGCACGCCGGAGAGCCAGTGCCAGAACTGCACCGGCAATGCGCGGTCGAGGCCGAGCTCATGTTCCTTCGCGGCGAGCTCGGCCTGTTCCGCATCCCGGCCCAGCGCCGAGCGGGCCGCGCTGCCCGGCAGCAGGTCCACCGCCACGAAGACGATGGCCAGCAGTGCCAGCAGCAGCGCGATCCGCCGGAGCAGGGGCAGGGCGAAGGTTTTCATGGCGATCACGCCAGCCAGGCGCGTTCCAGCTGGACGCGGGCGAAGCCGCCGAGGGTCGGCAGACCGCGCACCGGCGCGGCGGCGATGTCGACGCCGTCGGCCATGCCCCACACCAGATAGCCGCCGCGCTCGAACTCGATGCGCTGGATATCGCGGACCACCTTGGTGTAATCGTCGCCCGAGGACGCCAGCGCCTTGGCGGTGGCCGCGTCGAATTCCGGGTCGCGGAAGGCGGTTTCGTTGCGATTGGAGCCCGAGGTCAACAACTTGTCGGCGAAGAAGAGCACCGAATCGTTGGTACCCCACGACACCGTGTAGAGCGGCGCGTTGAGCCAGGTCTGGTCGTAGAAGGAGGTGGGTTCGACCACCTGCACGTCCAGGCGGACGCCGATCTCGGCGAGCTGGGTGGCGATCACCTTCGCCGATTCCACCTCGCCGGGCACCTCGGCCTTCGTGACGAACGGGTAGCTACGGCCGGTATCGAAATTCGCCTCGCGCAGCAGGGTTTTGGCCCGCCCGACGTCGCGGTCGCGGCGCGCGAGTGCGGTGTCGTAGAGCGGGTCGGCGGTGCCGAGGATGTCGGCGGCGGTGGTGCCGAAGCCGGAATGCACCTGGTTGATTAGCGCGGTCCGGTCGACGCCGAGACGCAGCGCGGTGCGCACCCGCGCGTCGGCGAACGGGCCGTCGGCCGCGCGCATCGCCACGCCGAGCATGGTGTCGTTCGCGCGCCGGACCACCTGCAGGTCGCCACGGCCCGCCGCGGTGCGTCCGGCGATGGCGCCGACATTGGAGGCGAGGTCGATCTGGCCGCCGAGCACCGCATTGCCGAGCGCGGTGACGCTGTCGAACATGGTCACCTCGAACGCGTCGAGCAGCGGCGGGGTGC
>NZ_JBHXMY010000417.1:0-5314 GCF_042720195.1 Nocardia sp. NPDC058497
GGTTGGGCAGCGTGCACGATAAGTACAGGTCACCGTCGCGGTCCTCGGCGTGGGTGACGCCCTGGGAGCCCTCGACGATATTGGCCGCGTCCTGCCCGGTGGCCAAGTAGAACGCCAGCAGCATATTGGCGTAATGCGCGTTGGCGGAACGGATTCCGCCCGCCAGCAGCGTGCCGATCAGGTTCTTGCGGATATTGAGTTCCACCACCTGGCGGGCGCTGGTGTGCAGGCGCTGGGCCACCACCTCACGCGGGATCAGCAGTTCGGTGACGACGTTCTTGCCGCGGCCGAGGATCCCGTTGACCGCGGTGGCCTTCTTGTCGGTGCAGTAGTTGCCCGAGATCGAGCCGTACCGCACGCCGGACATGGTGGCCAGGATGTGGTCCATCAGGTGGTCGCTGGCCAGGGTCGCCATGTTGTGGCCCGAGGCGTCACCGGTGCTGAACTCGAAGCGCAGGAACAGCAGATTGCCGTTGATCTGGTGGTGCAGATCGATGAGCCGGGCGAAGCGGCTGCTGCCGGCGACCACGTCCTGCAGTTCGGCGAAGCGATCCTTCAGCTGCCGGACGGTGGTGAGCGCGGTGTAGGCGTCGTCGGCCTCGAGCAGGATCGAGCGGGTCATCCGCTCGTCGATCAGCGTCGCGACGATGCCGCGCTCGGACAGCGTGGAGATCCGCGCGCCACGGCCGACCGAGGGCCACAGGGGCGTTTCGTAGGTGGCCAAGGGGACGTCGACGGCGTCGTCGACGATATTGCCCGTGATGCGCACAGGCCCCACCCACTGCAGCGGGACCGCTGCGTACGACATGTCATTCATGGATGACTTCTCCTCGGTCGTTCGATTCGCGCCACCGGGGACTCCGGTGGGCAAGTGCCGCCACGTCGATGCCGCGCAGCGCGCAGAAGGTCGCCACGTCCCCGGTGATCAGCAGGTCGCAGCCGGTCAGCCCGGCCGGGGTGCGGGCGCCGAGCACGGTCAGGATCTGGCGCAGTTGAGCGAGCCAGGTGCGGATCTGCGTGACCAGCGCCTCGGTGTCCTGGCGCACGATCGTGTCCAGGAAAGCGCCCGCCACACCGGTCGCGTCGGCGCCGAGCGCCAGGGCGCGGGCGATGTCGAGGGGTGAGCGGATGCCACCGGACGCGGCGATATCGATTCCGTCGATGCCCGCGCAGTCCAGCAGGCAAGTGGGGGTCGACTGGCCCCAGCTCTCGATGAAGGCGAAGTCGGCGGCCGGGCGGCGCTCGTTCTCGATCCGGGCGAAGTTCGTGCCGCCGCGGCCACCGACATCGGCCACCGAGACACCGGCGTCGCGCAGCCAGGCGACGGTCTGCCTGCTGAGGCCGAACCCGACTTCCTTGACGATCACCGGGACCGGGACGTTGGCAGTGATGTGCTCGATCTGGCGGGGCCACGATCCGAAGGACCGGTCGCCCTCGGGCATGACGACTTCCTGGACCGCGTTGAGGTGGATCTGGAGCGCGTCGGCCTCGAGCAGGTCGATCGCCCGCCGCACCTGATCCAGCGACGCCGTCGCGTTGACGTTCGCCATGACGAACCCGTGCGGATTCTCCTGGCGCAGCACGCGATAGGTGCCTGCGACCGCGGGGTCGCGGAAGTAGGCGCTCATCGAGCCGGAGGCGATGGGGATGCCGGTCTCGTGGGCGGCGATGGCCAGTTTGCGGTTGATCTCGCCGGTGTTGGCGCTGCCGCCGGTCATCGCGTTGACGTAGAGCGGTGTGTCCCACTGCTTTCCGGCGACATCGACGGCCAGTGACACGTCGTCGCTGTCGATGCCCGCCAGCGCGTGGTGGACGAAGGTGATGCGGTCGAAGTCGTTGGCGCCGGTGTCGGCGCGGCGCTGATTCACCGCGTGGCGAACGTGGTCGTCCTTGCGATCGGCGATCATGCGGTCTCCCCTTCGAACGGGTGGGTCCGCAACGGCAGCGGGCGGATTCCGGCGGCGATCCACCGGCCGGTGAGTTCGGCGATCGCGGCCGTGCGGGTGCGGTCGACGAGCGCGATGCCACAGTCGCCGCCGCCCGCGCCGGACGGTTTGGTCGCGGCGCCCAGGGCGGCCCCCGCCGCGCACAGCGCGTGCAGGCGTGGCGTCATGATGCCGAGGCCGGAGGTCTCGTCGAGACCGAGCAGAAGTTCACGCGCGCAGTCGATCTCGCTGCCGATCGCGGCGGAGTCGTCGGCTTCGATCGCGGTCAGCAGGCGCTGCACGCACTCGTTGCTGCGCGCGTTGAACACGGTCCGATCACCCCGGGCCCAGGTGGCGGCACCGACCAATGCCGGTGTGGAGGCCGGGTTTCCGGTCCAGCCGACCTGCACGGCGAGCCCGGTCGGCGTGGGCAGCGGACGGATGGACAACCCGGGCCACGGTGCGCCCAACGCGGCATCGATGCCCTCAGCGGCGGCGATCTCGGCGACGACCGCGCGATCGGGGGAACCGTAGGCGAGCCAGCCACCCCAGGTGCTCACCGCCACATCACCGCCCGAAGCACGCGGGTTGACCGCGATCGTGGCCAGCATGGCCAGCCGGTACCGCTGCATCGCCGTGAGCTCGAGCTCGTGGAACTGCCCGAGGGCGGCGACGGTGGCCACGGTCACGGCCGCACTGGAGCCGAGACCGTACTTGCGGCCGTCGGCATCGCCGAGATCGGCCGTGATGTCCACTTCATAAGGGCGAGAGGGGATTCCACGCTCGGTGAGCAGCCGATCGATGACCGATGCTGCGGCGAAGACATAGGCGAATGCCGAGGGCACACCGGCATCGGGCGTCAGCGGGACCAAACGATCATCGTCGCGGCCGCAGGCCAGCGTCACGCCACCGTCCAGGTCCGACCGCAGCGTCACAACCGCCCCGGCGGCCGCGTCAGTCACCGCGGCGGACGCGCCGGTCACCGTGGCAGACGCCTCAGTCACCCCGGTAGCAGCGTCGGTGACCGTGGCGGTGGCGTAGCGGTCGACAGCGGTGAGCACTGCCAGATGCCCAGGCTCGACGACGGCGTATTCACCTGCGATGAACAGCTTTCCTGCTGCGCGACAACTGATCACAGGCCGAAGGCCGTCGGCTCCCCCACTCCAGGGCCGACCTGCGTGGCCGGTCGGCGATCGCCGACTGTCCGCAGTCAGGGTCCCGGACCGATCTCCGTGACTACTCACCGTCGCCACCCGTCGTCAGGCGTGCGCCCGGACCGATATGCGCGGTCCGGGTCGTGACGAACTCCCCCAGGCCCTCGATCGTGGCGGCCACCAGAGGCGCATCGGCGCGGGTACACAGCACCTTCACGTTGGGTCCCGCGTCGATGGTCGCGTAGGCGATGATGCCGTCGGCTCGGAGCGCGAGCACCGCGTCCAGGATCGCGAGCGAGTGCGGCGACAGGTAGCGGATGCCCGGGCGGGCCGTCAGCATGGTGGCGTGCATCCCGAGGGCGTTGCGCTCGGCGATCTCACCGATCGCGGGAAGATCCTGGCGGGCAACGGCTTTGCGCATCTCGGCGAGGTCGAGCACCGAGGACTCGGCCCACGGGCGGTAGAACGGCGAGGTCTCGGTGGTCCGGCGCATGGCGACGCGGCTCGATACCGCCTTCGCGCCCGCCTCGACGACGGCCACGACCAGCGCCGGGTCGAGTTCGTCGCCGCCGATCGGCTCGGCGTAGGAGCTCAGATCGCCCGCTTCGCCCTCGCCTTCACCCGCGTGCCAGACGACGAAGCCGCCGAAGATGGAGCGGGAGGCCGAGCCGGAGCCGCGGCGGGCCAGGCGGGAGAGGGCACGGCCGTCCAGGTCCAGGCCGTAGGCGGCGGCCGCGGCGGTGGCCAGTGCGGCGAACCCGCTCGCCGAGGATGCCAGGCCGGCACCGGTCGGGCCCGCGTTGGCGGTCACCACCGCGGCGCGTTCGGTGCGGCCCGCCTTGGCGCGGACCAGGTCGAGGAACTTCTCGACGCGGGCGAGCGCGGTGCCGGTGGCGGCGGTGTCGTTGAGCTCGACGGTATCGGCCGGTCCGTCGATCAGCCGCACCGACGTCGTGGTCGGGAAGATGTCCAGCGTCATCGACAGGCTCCCCGTGACGGGGAGGAACAGGGTTTCGTCGCGCTTGCCCCAGTACTTCACCAGGGCGATGTTCGGGTAGGCGAGGGCGACGGCCTCGCCGTCACGGACACGATCCTCGGGCCGTTCGGACGCTAGGGGTACTACGGGTACTGCGGAGGAAAAAGTCATCGGTGTGTATCGAGTTCCGGTCTCGAGGAGGATAGGGACTAGGAGGCCGAGCGCAGTCTCGCGGTGCCGACCGTCCAGGTCTGCACGGCACCGGCCCGGCGCAGCGCGGCACTCACCGCGAGTGCGCCGCCGGTCTCGGTGAGCGCGAGGACGCAGCCGCCGAGGCCGGCGCCGGTCAGCTTCGCGCCGAACGCGCCCGCGTCGAGCGCCGCGTCGACGAGGGTGTCGATATGCGGTGTGCTGACGCCGAGTTCGGCGAGCAGACCCTGGAAATCGAGCATCGTCTTGCCCAGCGACTCGGCGCGCCCGGCCGACAGGTCGGCCGCGGCGGAACCGATCAGGTCGGCGGCCCTGGCCAGCAGATGCTCCGCGGCGCGCGGATCGCGCTCCAGGGTGCCCCGCACGCCCGCCACCGCCTGCTGGGTGGAACCGGGCACGCCGGTGTCGGCGATCACCAAGGCCGCGTCCAGGCCGATGTCCATCGGACGAGCCGAGCCCTGCTGGAACAGGATCGGGCCGCTCGCCAGGACGGCGCTGGCGTCGATGCCGCTGGCCCGGCCGTGCGCGACCTGCTCGCCGCACTGCACGAGTTCGTAGAGCGTGCCGGGATCGACGGTGCGGCCGTACAGGTCGGCGACAGCGCGCACCGCCGCGCCCGCGCAGGCGGCACTGGAGCCGAGCCCGCGCGCCAGCGGAATATCGCACTCGACAACGACATCGACGACATCGCCGCCGAATCCCCACCGCCGCAACGCTTCTTCGACCGCGACACGGGGTCCGGACGCGGTGGTCGCCATGTGCGAATCGCCCGCGAGGAACCGGAAACCACCCTCGGCGGGCACATCCGACTGCACACCGGCAGCGCCGCGACGGGCGAGGGCGCGCACCGGCAGCGCGGGCAGCGGGAACGCGATCGCGGGCGTGCCGTGGACGACGGTGTGCTCGCCCAGCAGGATCGCCTTGGCATAGGAATGGCCGACGCCGGGAACGGGGCCCGCGCCGGTGGAGTTGTGTCTGATGCGCTCTCGAACAGGATGACCGTACTCGACGATTCCTCTCCCGAACTCGGGCAGGCCCCGCCCCGCCCG
>NZ_JBHXMY010000418.1:0-5310 GCF_042720195.1 Nocardia sp. NPDC058497
GACCGCAGTCCCTCGCCGCAGACCGGCCCGTCGTAGTGGTGGGTGATCGAGGACGCGCCCCGGTAGTCGGCCACCGCGGCAGGCCGGTGGTGGTCCATGACCTGCCCGCCGAGCCCGGAGGTACGCAGCACAGACAGGCCGCGCAGCCCGGTGGTGACCGTGCCGACGAACTCGGTGAGCAGCAGCGTGTCCTCGTCGACCGGCCCGCCGAAGACCACCGGGACATTCGCCCGGCGCGCCACCCAGCGGATCTCGGCGCGCAGCGCATCGCCGTCGCGGGGACGCAACAGGGAAGTGGCCGGCATCGGTCACCCCTTTTCGGGGGTAGTGGCGAACGTGAAGTGTGCCACATTCTAGGACAGACCTGGTGGCCCGTTGAGGAGAACTGCGATGAGTACCGACCTGGACGCGCGAGTGCGCGCCCTGCTCGACTGTTACGACGGACCTGAGGCCTGCGCGGCCGCGTTGCTGTGCGACCGGCATCCGGCCGGTCAGGTCGCGTTCACGGTGGTCGAGTCCGATCTGAGCGCGCACGAGCTGACCTACGGCGAGCTGCGGGAGCGGTCGGCCCGTTTCGCGGCGGCCCTGGCCGAGCTCGGCGTCGGCCCCGGGGATCGGGTGGCGACCTTGATGGCGAAGTCCGCCGATCTGGTGGTCGCGCTGCTCGGTATCTGGCGGCGCGGTGCGGTGCATGTGCCGCTGTTCACCGCCTTCGCGCCGCCCGCCATCGGGTTCCGGCTCGGTGCGAGTCACGCCAAGGTGGTCGTCGTCGATGCCGATCAGGCGCCGAAACTGGCTGTGGGCGAGGACATTCCCGCCGACCCGGAGCGCCGGACGATCATCGTCGGTGCGGCCGATGTCCCCGGCGCGCTGTCTTTCGACGACCTGATCGCCACGCACCGGTCCGATGACCCACGTGCGGTCCCGGTGGTGGTCGGCGGTGACGGCTTGCTGGTCCAGCTGTTCACCAGCGGCACCACCGGCACTCCCAAGGGCGTGCCGATCCCGGTGCGTGCCCTGGCTTCTTTCCATGCCTACCAGGAGTTCGCCCTGGATGTGCGCCCCGAGGACGTCTACTGGAACGCGGCCGACCCGGGCTGGGCGTACGGGCTCTACTACGCCATCCTCGCGCCACTGGCGACCGGCGTGCGCAGCCTGCTGCTGCACGCGGGCTTCTCCGCACCGCTCACCCTGGACGTGCTGCGCCGCTTCGGCGTCACCAACTTCGCCGCGGCGCCGACGGTCTACCGTGCGCTGCGCGCGGGCGCGGTCCCCGAGGGGATCGCGCTGCGCCGGGCATCGTCGGCGGGGGAGCCGCTCACGCCGGACGTCGTCGCCTGGTCGGAACGCGCGCTAGGCGTCGCCGTCCGCGACCACTACGGCCAGACCGAACACGGCATGGTCATCTGCCACGCCTGGCACCCCGCCGTCGACCGGCCCGCGCCGCTCGGCTCGATGGGTTCCCAGCTGCCCGGCTGGACCTGTGCGGTCCTGGCCGAGGACGCCGACACCGAGGCCGCGCCCGGCGAGATCGGCCGGGTCGCCATCGACACCGAACACAGCCCGCTGCTGTGGTTCCTCGGCTATCTCGACGCCCCCGAGCGCACCGCGAGCCGCTACACCGCCGACGGCCGCTGGTACCTCACCGGCGACGTGGGCGCCCGCGACGCCGACGGCTTCTTCCACTTCAGCTCGCGTGACGACGACGTGATCATCATGGCGGGCTACCGGATCGGGCCCTTCGAGGTCGAGAGCGTGCTTGTCCTGCACGATCAGGTCGCCGAGGCCGCCGTCGTCGGGATGCCGGACGAGCTGCGCGGCGAGGTGCTCGAAGCCTTCGTCGTCCTGCGCGACGGCGCCGACGGCAGCCCCGAGCTGGCCGCCGAACTCCAGCGACTGGTCAAGGACAAGTTCGCCGCGCACGCCTATCCGCGGACGGTCCATTTCGTGTCGAGTCTGCCCAAGACCCCGAGTGGCAAGGTGCAGCGATTCGTGCTGCGCAACAAGGAGATCCGCTGATGCCCGAACTGAGTTACACCTATGGACTCGCCGACACCCCGCTGCTCGGCGACACCATCGGCGCCAATCTCGACCGCACCGTCGCGGCGTATCCCGACAACGAAGCACTGGTAGACCGTCCGACCGGCTGTCGCTGGACCTATCGCGAGCTCGGCGCCGCCATCGACGCCGTCGCGACCGGACTGGCCGCGCGCGGTATCGCCGCGGGCGACCGGGTCGGGATCTGGGCGCCCAACTGCGCCGAGTGGTTCCTGGTCCAGTACGCCACCGCGAAACTGGGTGCGGTCCTGGTCAATATCAATCCCGCCTATCGCACCAGCGAACTCGAGTACGTCCTCGGTCAGGCAGGCATCCGGCTGCTGATCGCCGCGCCGGAGTTCAAGACCTCGAACTATGTGGCGATGATCGAGCAGGTGCGGCCGAACTGCCCGGCCCTGGAACCGGTACTGATCCTCGGCACCGAGCAGTGGCAGCAGGTGGCGGCCACCGCGCCCGATGCCGCAGGACTGTCCGCGATCGCCGCGACCCTGTCCGCCGACGATCCGATCAACATCCAGTACACCTCGGGGACAACGGGTTTCCCGAAGGGCGCGACGCTGAGCCACCACAACATCCTCAACAACGGCTACTTCGTCGGCGAGCTGTGCGGCTACACCGCGGCCGACCGGATCTGCGTGCCGGTGCCGTACTACCACTGCTTCGGGATGGTGATGGGCAATCTCGCGGCGACCTCACACGGTGCGGCCGTGGTGATTCCGGCGCCGTCGTTCGATCCCGCCGCGACGCTGGCCGCCGTCGCCGCCGAGCGCTGCACCTCCCTCTACGGCGTGCCGACCATGTTCATCGCGATGCTCGCCGAACTCGACGCCGGTGCCGTCGCCGACCTGTCGAGTCTGCGCACCGGCATCATGGCGGGCTCGCCGTGCCCGGTGGAGGTGATGAAACGGGTGATCGAGCAGATGGGGATGGCCGAGGTCGCCATCTGCTACGGCATGACCGAGACGTCGCCGGTGTCCACCCAGACCCGCCGCGACGACAGCATCGACCGCCGCACCGCCACCGTCGGCCGGGTCGGGCCGCATCTCGAGGTCAAGGTGATCGACCCGGCCAGCGGGCGCACCCTGCCGCGGGGCGAGGCGGGCGAACTGTGCACCCGCGGCTATTCGGTGATGCTCGGCTACTGGGATCAGCCCGACAAGACGGCCGAGGCGATCGACGCCGCCCGCTGGATGCACACCGGCGACATCGGCGTCATGGACGACGACGGCTACCTCTCGGTCACCGGCCGGATCAAGGACATGGTGATCCGCGGCGGCGAGAACATCTACCCCCGCGAAATCGAGGAATTCCTCTACACCCACCCAGATATCGTCGACGCCCAGGTGATCGGAGTCCCCGACGAGAAATACGGGGAGGAACTCATGGTCTGGCTCCGCCTGCGCGAGGGCGCCCCCGTCCTCGACGCCGCCGCGATCCGCGCCTTCTGCACCGGCCGCCTGGCCCACTACAAGATCCCGCGCTACGTGCACGTGGTCGACGAGTTCCCGATGACGGTCACCGGCAAGATCCGCAAAGCCCAGATGCGGGAACTGGCCACGGATCTCCTCGCCTGACCTGGGAGTCGGCCGGGTTGTCGGGGAAGCGCTGTAGTCTCTGCGGTCGTGACGACAGCGCCCGAGACCGACACAACGACCATCCTCGCCAGCGTGGGCAGGCGGATCGCCGACGAGCTGGGGGTGCGCGAGACCCAGGTCCGCGCCGCCGTCGAATTGCTCGACGGCGGTTCGACGGTGCCGTTCATCGCGCGCTACCGCAAGGAGGTCACCGGCGGCCTCGACGATGCCCAGCTGCGCCAGCTCGACGAACGGCTCGGCTACCTGCGTGAGCTCGACGAACGCCGCGGCGCGATCATCGAATCCATCCGCGGCCAAGGCAAACTCGACCCGGCGCTGCACCAGCAGATCATGCTCGCCGAGACCAAGGCCCGCCTCGAGGACATCTACCTGCCGTACAAGCCCAAGCGCCGCACCAAGGCTCAGATCGCCCGCGAAGCCGGGCACGAGCCGGTGGCCGACGCCCTGATCGGCGATCCCACCACCGACCCGGCCGGCTACACCGCCGAACAGCTCGACGGCGCCCGCGCGATCCTCGTCGAACGCTTCGCCGAGGATGCCGACCTGGTCGGTGAACTCCGCGAGCTCATGTGGAACCGCGGCCAGGTCACCTCCACCGTGCGCGCGGGCAAGGAGGAGGCGGGCGCCAAGTTCGCCGACTACTTCGAGTTCAGCGAGCCGTTCCACAAGCTGCCCTCGCACCGGATCCTGGCGCTGCTGCGCGGTGAGAAGGAAGAGGTGCTCACCCTGCACCTGGAACCCGACACCGAAGAGCCCGAGCCTGGCGCGCGCACCATCTACGAGGGCCGCATCGCGGTCGCCTTCGGCATCGCCGATCAGGGCCGCCCGGCCGATCCATGGCTGCTCGACACCGTGCGCTGGGCCTGGCGCACAAAGCTCCAGGTGAGCCTGGGCATCGACACCAGGATGCGGTTGCGGCAGGCGGCGGAGAAGGACGCGGTCGACGTGTTCGCCGCGAACCTGCGCGACCTGCTGCTCGCCGCACCGGCGGGCACCCGCACCACGATGGGCCTCGACCCGGGTTACCGCACCGGCGTGAAGGTCGCGGTGGTCGACGCCACCGGCAAGGCCGTGGCGACCGAGGTCATCTACCCGCACAAGCCGCAGGGCCAGACCGAGAAGTCCCTGGCCGTGCTGGGCGCGCTGGTGGCTCGGTTCAATGTCGAGCTCATCGCGATCGGCAACGGCACCGCCTCGCGGGAGACCGATGCCCTTGCCACCGAACTGATCTCGCGCATCCCCGAGAACAAGCCGACCAAGATCGTGGTGTCGGAGGCGGGCGCCTCGGTGTACTCGGCCTCGGCCTACGCCTCGGCGGAACTGCCCGACATGGACGTGTCGCTGCGCGGCGCGGTCTCCATCGCCCGTCGCCTGCAGGACCCGCTCGCCGAACTGGTGAAGATCGATCCCAAGTCGATCGGCGTCGGCCAGTACCAGCACGACGTCTCCGAGACGCTGCTGGCCCGATCGCTGGGCGCGGTCGTCGAGGACGCGGTGAACGCAGTCGGTGTCGACGTGAACACCGCCTCGGTGCCGCTGCTCTCGCGCGTGTCGGGCGTGTCCGGGTCGGTGGCGGAAAGCATTGTGGCCCACCGCGACCAGAACGGACCCTTCCGCAGCCGGACCGCCCTGCTCGAGGTGCCCCGCCTCGGCCCCA
>NZ_JBHXMY010000419.1:0-5303 GCF_042720195.1 Nocardia sp. NPDC058497
CCCGCGCTCTATCATCGTCGACAGCACGGGAAAGCGCTTCACCAACGAGGCGTCGCCGTATGTGACGTTCGTGCACGCCCAGCTCGCGGGCAGCCACGATCCAGCCTGGCTGATCTTCGACGCCAAGGCCAAGAGCCGCTACCCCATCGGCGGTCTTGTCCCCGGCCAGAAGTTCCCGGAGTCGTGGACGTCGACCGGCCTGGTGCAGATCGCGCCGGACATCGACGGACTCGCCGCCGCGATCGGCGTTCCCGTCGCCACCTTGCGCGAGACCGTCGACCGCTTCAACGGGTTCGCCCGCGACGGTCACGACGCCGACTTCGGCCGCGGCGTCAGCGCCTACGACAACTACTACGGCGACCCGACCCTCGACACCCCGGCGCTCGACGAGCTGGACAAGGGCCCGTACTACGCGCTGCGGGTGCGGATCGGCGACCTGGGCACCAAGGGCGGCCTGGTCTACAACGCCGACGCCCAGGTGCTGCGCGCCGACGGCACACCCATCCCCGGCCTCTACGCCGCGGGCAACACCTCGGCCGCGGTCATGGGCAACGACTACGCGGGCGCCGGCGCGACCATCGGCCCCGCGATGGTGTTCGGCTACGTCGGCGCGCGGCACGCCGCGGGCGAGCGCTGAGGAGGTAATCATGCAACCCGTCGAATGCGGTACGTGCGGCAACAAGGTGCTGGCCGAGAAGTTCAGTCCCAGCCACACCAGCGTCCAGTGGCTCGACGACGCCGAGTCCGCGTGCCCGGAATTCGCCCGCCGTGCCGCGCTCGGCGAGCACAGCAGCTGGATCCCCACCTGCCCCGCCCTGCGCGACTCCATCGAGAACGCGGTCCGCGCAGGCGCTTTGGCGACCGATCAGTTGCGGCACGAGCCGGTCCCCGGCCGGCTCGGCTGATCCCACAGACAAGGAGAGAAAATTCATGAACAGACTCGACGACCACCGCACGCTGGTGACCGGCGCCGCGTCCGGCATCGGCCAGGCCACCGTGCTGCGGCTGCTCGACGAGGGCGCCACCGTGGTCGGCGCCGACGTCTCGGCCGACGGCCTGGCCGCCACCAAGGCCCAAGCCGCAGAACGCGGCACCGCGGACCGGCTCACCACGTTGACCATCGACATCGGCGACGAACAGTCGGTGACCGATGGCGTCCGCTCGGCGGTCGAGACCCTCGGCGGCTTGGACTCGCTGGTGAACGCGGCGGGCATCCTGCGCGCCTCGCACACCGAGCAGACCTCCCTCGACCTGTGGGATCTGATCATCCGGGTCAACCTCACCGGCACCTTCCTGGTGGTCCGCGAGGCGCTGCCCGCGCTGCTGGCCAACCCGCGCGCGACCGTCGTGAACTTCAGCTCCACCTCGGCGGCCTTCGCCCACCCGTACATGGCGGCCTACGCGGCGAGCAAGGGCGGCATCCAGTCCTTCACCCACGCACTGGCCCTCGAATTCGGCGGCAAGGGCCTGCGCGCGGTCTGCGTCGCACCCGGCAGCATCAAGTCCGGAATCACCGACGCCACACCGGGTTACGTGCCCGCCGACGCCGACTGGGCGCTGTTCTCGAAGCTGTCCCCCGTCCTGCCGACCGACCGGGAATCCGGCGGCGCGGGCATGGGTGACCCGACCGCGGTGGCGGGCGTGATCGCCATGCTGGTCTCCGAGGACGGCGCGTTCATCACCGGCACCGAGATCCGCATCGACGGCGGCACCCACGCATGACCGAGCTGAGCTACGAGGCCACCCTGCGCGAGATCCGCACCGACGCGGGCGTGTTGCGCTATCACGAGGCGGGTGAGGGTCCGCCGCTGCTGCTGTTGCACGGGTCGGGTCCGGGCGTCACCGGGTGGCGCAATTTCCGCGGCAATCTCGCGACGTTCGCGGAGCGATTCCGTTGCCTGGTCCTGGAATTCCCCGGTTTCGGGGTGAGTGACGACTTCGGTGGTCATCCGATGGTGACCGCGCTGGACGCGGTCGTCCGGTTCGTCGACGCGCTCGGCCTGGACAGTGTCGACATCATCGGCAACTCGATGGGCGGCGGCGTGGCGCTCAATTACGCCATCGCGCACCCGGAGCGGGTCGGCAAGCTGGTGACGATCGGCGGTATCGGGCGCAATATCTTCAGCCCCGGCCCCGGCGAGGGCATCAAGCTGCTGCAGGAGTTCACCGAGGAACCCACCCGGGAGCGGTTGATCCAGTGGCTGCACTCGATGGTCTACGACCCGGCGATGGTGACCGAGGAGCTGATCGAGGAGCGCTGGACCCAGGCCACCGATCCGGCCACCCTGGACAGCGCGCGGCGGATGTACAGCAAGGCCGCGTTCGCGATGATGGTGCGGGCCATGGAGGCGTCCGACGCGCCGCCGCCGTGGGCGATGCTGCACAAGGTAGCTGCTCCGACGCTGATCACCTGGGGCCGTGACGATCGGGTGAGCCCGCTGGATATGGCGCTGATTCCGATGCGCACGATCCCGCGCGCTGAGCTGCATGTGTTCCCGAACTGCGGGCACTGGGCGATGATCGAGCGCAAGGACGAGTTCGAGTCGGCCGTGCTGGCGTTCTTGACCCGCAAGGATGCCGACCGGACGGTGTGATCGCCGGTTCCGCTGGCCCCCTGTGATGCGGGAAGGAGGAGTCCTCACTCTCTTCCCTTTCCAACATATAGCGCACAGGGGGCCTTGCCGCAAGGCCCCGGTGGTGCCGCATAATCGTCGGCCGAAGCCAGAAGCTGCGGAAACGGGAGTGAACGACTCGCTCCGCCGGGATCGGCGAACCGGGAAAGTGAGGGCATGTGTCAACTCAGGGATATCAGGACGAACTGCGGTCCGAGCAGAACTATGTGGACGGGTTGTACGCGCGGCTCGATGCCGAGCGCACCCGGGTGAAGGGCCGCTACAGCGCGGCGCTGCGCGCCAAGGGTGTCTCGGCGATGGAACGCGACTTCGAGGTGCGGGCGCTGGGCATGCAGGCCAAACGGCTGGATGTGGCCGACAACGGGCTGTGCTTCGGCCGGCTCGACTCGCTCGCGGGCGAGGCCTCCTATATCGGCCGGATCGGCCTGTTCGACGAGGCGAACGAGTTCGAGCCGCTGCTGCTCGACTGGCGGGCGCCCGCGGCGCGCGCGTTCTATGTCGCGACCGCCGCGACGCCGGAGGACATGCGCAGGCGCCGCCAATTCCACACGCGCGGGCGGCAGGTGACCGACTTCACCGACGAGGTGCTCGGCAGGCCCGACGGTGACGAGCGCGGCGACGCGGCGCTGCTCGCGGCGGTCAACGCGCCGCGCGGTGCGGGTATGCGCGACATCGTCGCGACGATCCAGGCCGAGCAGGACGAGATCATCCGGCTCGATCACCCGGGCGTGCTCGTGATCGAGGGCGGCCCCGGCACCGGCAAGACGGTGGTGGCGCTGCACCGCGTCGCGTACCTGCTCTACACCCAGCGCGAGCGGATGGAGCGCCAGGGTGTGCTGGTGGTCGGCCCGAATCCGGCGTTCCTGAACCACATCGCGCATGTGCTGCCGTCGCTGGGCGAGACCAATGTGGTGTTCACGACCGCGGGCGATCTGCTGCCCGGCCTGCACGTCACCGCGGAGGACGCCCCAGAAGCCGCGCGGCACAAGGGATCCCTGCGGATGCTCGACGTGCTCGCGGCCGCCGTCGCCGATCGGCAGCGGCTGCCGGTGGAGCCGGTGCCGATCGAGCTCGCGGATGTCACCGTGCGCATCGACGCCGAGACCGCGCAGTGGGCGACCGAAGAGGCGCGGGCGAGCGGGCGGCCGCACAACGAGGCGCGGGAGGTGTTCCGCGAGATCATCACCTATGTGCTCACCGAGCGGGCCATCGGCCGGATCGGGAAGGGCTGGCTCACCCGCGACGACCGCGAGGCGTGGGAGCAGCTGCGCACCGATCTGATCGCGGAACTCGCCGAGAACGCGGCGTTCACCGCGGCCCTGGACGACCTCTGGCCGATCCTGACCCCGGAAACCTTTCTTGCCCAGCTGTATTCGTCACCGGAACGGCTGCGCGCCGCCGGCGCCGACGAGTCGCTGTACCGCGTCGAGGGCGACGCCTGGACGGTGTCGGATGTCCCGCTGCTCGACGAACTCGTCGAGCTGCTGGGCCGGGACAAGCCCGTCGACGACACCGCCGAGCGGGAACGCAAGGCCGAGGCCGCCTACGCCGCGCGGGTGCTCGAGGACACCATGGTCAGCCGCGAAGACCACATGGACGACGAGGATCACCTCTTCGCCCAGGACATGCTCTTCGGTGAGGACCTGGCCGAACGCTTCCTGGAGCGTGACACCAGGGAACTCGCCGAACGCGCTGCCGCGGACCGGGATTGGACGTATCGGCATGTCGTGGTCGACGAGGCGCAGGAACTATCGGAGATGGACTGGCGGGTGCTGATGCGGCGCTGCCCCGGCAAGTCGTTCACCGTGGTGGGCGATCTCGCCCAGCGCCGCTCGGCAGCGGGCGCGACATCGTGGGCCACCATGATGGAGCCCTATGTCCCCGGCCGCTGGGCCTACCGCGCGCTGACGGTGAACTACCGCACCCCCGCGGAGATCATGGCCGTCGCGGCGTCAGTCCTCGCCGAGTTCGCGCCGGAGGTCACGCCACCGGAATCGGTCCGCGCGTGCGGCGTGCAGCCGTGGGCGCGGCGCGTCGATCCGGCGGAATTGTCCACCGCCATCACGGATTTCGTGCGTGACGAAGCCGAGCGCGAGGGCACCAGCATCGTGATCGGCCCGCCGGATGTGCCGGGCACGGTTGCCGCATCGGAAACCAAGGGCCTCGAGTATGACGCGGTATTGGTGGTGGAACCGGAACGGATCCTCGCCGACGGGCCACGCGGCGCGGCCGAACTGTATGTCGCGCTGACCCGCGCTACCCAGCGCCTCGGCGTGCTGCATCACGGCGAGCTGCCGCATGCCCTGCGCGGACTGGCCGCCGCCCCGGCCCCCGTTCCGGCGCGCTGACGCCACCCGCGCCAAGTGGACTGGCCAAGCGCCAGCGGCCGTTCCAGCTCGGCGCACTGACGCCACCCGAGCCGAGCCGACCGGCCGACGCGCCAGCGCCCGTTCCGGCGGGCTGACGCCACACGCAACGCGAGGGCCGGCCGACGCCCCCGCGTCCGTTCCGGCGCGCTGACGCTACTGGCGCTGCGCGTGCTGACCGACACACCGACTCTGTCCGGCGCACTGACGCCACACGTGCTGCGCGGACCGGTCGACACCCCGGCTCTGTTCCGGGGGCCGCCCGCCCCCCCCCGGCGCGGCGCCCCGGGCCGCCCCCCCCCCG
>NZ_JBHXMY010000420.1:0-5287 GCF_042720195.1 Nocardia sp. NPDC058497
CTGCTGCTTGAGATTACGCAGGGTGCGGTGGCTGTTCTTGCGCTGGAACTCCAGGCCGGGGTCGCCACCGGTGGCGACCCGGTCGAAGACCTGCACCACCGCATCCGGCCACCGCCCGCGATCGTCGTGCCAGGTCTCGGTGACCCGGGTGCCGCCGTTCTCGGGCGCGAATCGGTACTCCCAGGTGGCGATCCCGCCGCGCAACCACGGCCGCCGGACACCGATCGCCTCGACCCGGAACGCGAACCGCTGCCCCGGATCCGCCGCGATCACCACGCAGCGGGTCACCCAGCGCGCGGCGCCCCGCTTGTTGAACCCCTCGAATTCCATTCCGACATAGGTGGATTCGCGCTCCTGCGTGACCTTCGCGCCGCGGTTCTCCGGACTCCACCGCCCCATCAGGGTCGGATCGCTGACCTGGCGGTAGACCGACGCCGGGTCAGCGGCGATGTCGATGCTGTCGGAGACCGTCATGATGCGACTCATGGACTCGAACCTACCGGCCGCGCGCAACCCTCACCTGAGCCCGCGACGAGGCCCGTCAGGGGGTGCGCAGAGGAGCGCCGACGTGATGCAGGTGTCGCAGCGCCTCGCGGTACGAGGAGATCAGACCGGTTTCGTGGTACAGCACGCCGATTTCGAGGCAGTAGTCGCGGACGATCGGCTGGGCGTGGCGCAGGTTCGGAGTCGGCATGCTCGGGAACAGGTGGTGTTCGATCTGGTAGTTGAGCCCGCCGAGGGCGAGGTCGACCAACGCGCCGCCCCGGACGTTGCGGGAGGTCAGGACCTGGCGACGGAGGTAGTCGGGGCGGTCGTTGCCGGTCAAGGTCGGCATGCCCTTGTGGTTCGGGGCGAAAATGCAGCCCATGTACAGGCCGAAGAGGCCCTGGTGGACAGCGAAGAACGCGAGGGCTTTGTCGGCGGGCAGCACCGCGAACAGTGCGGCCAGGTAGAGGGCGAAGTGGCCCAACAGCAGTGCGCCTTCCCATCCCCGGTGTTTGACCGATCGATTTCCGAGCGCCCGCACGCCGGCCACATGGAGATTCAGGCCCTCCAGCAAGAGGAGCGGGAAGAACAGGAACGCCTGCGCCCTCCCGATGAGACGAGGCAGACCGCGGCTGGCGCGTGCCTGCTGTTGTGACCAGACCAGGATGTCGGGCGCGACATCGGGGTCGAGTTCCTCGTGGTTCGGGTTGGCGTGATGCCGGGTGTGCTTGTCCTGCCACCAGCCGTAGCCGAGGCCGATGCCCGCGTTGCCGACGAGCCGGCCGGCGAGCTCCGTCGGCTGCCGTAGCCGGAAGACCTGGCGGTGTGCGACATCGTGCATGACGAGGGCGATCTGCGCGAACGTCACGGCCATGAACCCCGCGACCAGCAGCGTCCACCACGAATCGCCGACAAGCACGAACGCCGCCCAGCCCGCCGCGAACGCGACCCCGGCGAGACCGAGCCGGACGGCGTAATAGCCGGGCCGCCGGTTCATCAGCCCCGCGTCGGAAATCCGGCGCAACAGTCGGGCGTAATCACCATCGGCGCCGCGCCGCGGCGACGGTGGAGAAGACTCGGGGACCAGAGCAGATGTCGTCATGACTCCGAAGCTAACGACGAGAATCTCGTCGCTCGTAATCCCTTGGTATGGCATGGAATCACACTGTGGTGTGATCCCAGCTTGCTTGTGTGGCGTCAGGGTATTCGGGCCGGGTCCGCCAGGCCTGCGCCGGTGACGAGGGGAAGGTCGAGCGTCGTCCGAATGCCCGGCGGGGCGGCGACGACGGCGGGGATGGCGTTGACCAGGCGCATGGCGGTGCCGACGAGGCTGGCGTGGTTGTGGTCGCCGTGGTCGCTGAACATGGCCAGGTCCAGGGTGTAGTGCGGTTCGCCGGTGATCTCGACGCGATAGGACCCACCGGTGCGGGCGGGCTGCGGCCAGTCGGGGGCGAGGTCGGCACGCAGGCGGGTGACGTGCTCGAGCACGGTCACGGCCCGGTCGCCGACCATGCCCCGCACTTCGAAACGCAGGGCAGCTGCCGTGCCCGCGGCGATGGTGCCAGACTCGATGTCGAATGTCTCCGGCGCGGGCAGCCGCTCGAAACTCTGCGTGACACTGTCGAGTTCGAGGTCGAGTCCGGCCGCGAGCTGGCGCACCACGCTGCCCCACGCCAGCGACAGCACCCCGGGTTGCAACAGCAGGGGAGTCTCGTCCATCGGCCGGCCGAAGCCCATGATGTCGAACATGACCGCCGGATTGTCGTAGGTCGAGTAATCGACGATCTCGAGGCAGCGCACTTGCTCGACGTAACGGCAGGTGCCCAGCAATGCCAGCGGTAGCAGATCATTGGCGAAACCGGGATCGATGCCGTTGACGAACAGCGATGAATTACCGTGCGCTGCTGCTTCTTCCACCGGTTCGAGCAGATTCGCGGGAAGAACGTCCCACGGGTACTGGAGGAACACCGGTGCGCTGGCCACCACATTGATACCGGCGGCGAGCAGCGTGCGCAGGTCTGCCAGCGCCTCCAGCAGCCGGTTGTCGGTCATGGCGGTATAGACCACGCAGTCCGGACGCAGCGCCAGGATCTGCGCGGTATCGGTGGTGGCGTGCACGCCGGTCGGCGTGGATGTTCCGGCGAGTTCGGCAGCGTCGCGGCCGGCTTTGGCGGGTCCGGAGACGTGCACGCCGACCAGGTCGAACCGGGGATCGGACAGCACCCCGGCCAGTGCGTGCCGCCCGACATTGCCTGTGCCCCAATGCACTACACGGTGAACCATGGTGTTGTCCTCACAGATCGGGAAGGGGGATGGCGAGATTGGGCGCGATGAGCCCACCGTCGACCTCGAGCACCTTCCCGGTGAGGAAAGAACCCGCGGGGGAGGCGAGAAACAGTGCGGCCGCGGCGATATCGGTCGGCTCGCCGAGGCGCTGTAGCGGGGTCGCCCGCTCCATCTCGGCGCGCATCTGCTCATTGCCCGCGACGATCTCCAGCGCCGAGGTCAGGATCGAGCCCGGCGCGATGGCATTGACCCGGATCCGTGGGCTCAGATCCATCGCGGCACTGCGGGTGTAATGCGCCAGGGCCGCCTTGGCGGTGGCGTACGCGGCGAACGCGCGGCCCGGCAGCCTGCCCATCGTCGAGGTGATGTTGATGATCGAGCCGCCGCCCGCCGTCGCGAGCATCTTCGGCACCGCGGCCCGCACCAGGGCGTGCGCTGTCCCGACGTTGAAGGCGAAGGCTTCGGCGAGGTCGTCGGGGGAGGTGTCGAGCAGCGGCCTCGGCAGCGCCCCACCCACGTTGTTGACGACGATGTCCAGGCGGCCGAACCGCTCGACCGCGGCCTCGGCCAGCGCGGTGACCGCGTCCTGATCGGCGAGGTCGGCCACCACGACGAGCGCCTGCCGACCGGTCGCCTCCACCTGCTCGGCGACCCGCCGCAGATCGGCCTCGGTGCGCGCGGCGATCACCACGTCGGCGCCCGCCTCGGCGAAACCGATGGCGATCGCGGCGCCGAGGCCGCGTCCCGCGCCGGTGACGACGGCTACCCGGTCGTCCAGCCGGAAATGGTCGAGAATCATGATCACCCCTCGTGTCGAATATTCGACTAATATGTGGCGAATAGTCGAAGCAGTGTAGGGCGGGCCGCACCCGCAGACAAGGGGTGTAATGCCGGAATCCGCGTCGCCACCGACTCGCCGGGTTATCGAGGTGATGGAGCTGCTGACCCGCAGCGACCGAGCGCTGACCGCCTCGGAGATCGCGGCAGCCCTCTCGCTCGCCCGCGCGACCATCACCGCCGTACTCACCGAACTCACCGACGCGGGCTGGGTGCACCGCGATCGCGACCGCCGTTTCGGGCCCGGCCCCGCGCTCGCCGCGCTGTCCACCGCCGACCCCGAGATCCCGAATGCGGCGGTGCGCGCCGAGCTGCGAGCCCTGGCCGAGGCCGCCCAGTGCGGCGTGACGCTGAGCCGGATCACCGACGGCCGGCTCACCGTGGTGGCCAAGGAGTACGCGCTGGGCGCGCGCATCGTGCCCGGACTCGCTGTGGGACAGTCCATTCCACTCGCCTATCCGGCGGGCGCCGCGGTGATGCCGTGGCGGGGCGAGTCCGAACGCAGTGCGTGGCTGGCGACAGCGACCGGTCCGGCGCGGCGGAGCGCTCCCGCGCTGCTGCGGTTCGTCACCACCCACGGCTGCGCGGTGTTCCGCCCGGACTCCGACGACGCCGGTCTGGTGGACGTGCTCGCGGAGCTACTCGGTGCGGTGGGGGCCGAGGTGGTCCAGCCGGAACTCCGCGCTCGGGTACTTCGCCAGCTGGCGCGTCTCACCGCGCGCCCCTATCGCGAAGCCGACCTCGCCAGCGCGGAGCCGCTGCCCGTCAGCTACCTGTCGGCACCGGTGTTCGACAGCTCCGCGGCGCCCTACGAGGTCCAGATCGGTCCGCTGCGTTCCGCGGTCAGCCACTCCGACCGTGCGCAGTATGTCGAAACCATTCGCAAGGGCGCGGAGGCAATTTCACTGGCTACGTAGGTCAGTGAGCGAGTTTGAGTCCGACGACGCCGGAGACGATCATGGTCAGGAACACGATCTTCAGTACCGCGACCGGCTCGTCACCGGTGGCCATGGCGTAGGCCACGGTGAGGACCGCGCCGATCCCGACCCAGACCGCGTAGGCGGTGCCGACAGGCAGTTCGCGCATCGCGAGGGCCAGGCCGGCCATGCTGGCCACCAGGGCGGTGAAGAACACCACCGATGGCCCGAGCCGGGTGAAGCCTTCCGTCTTGCCCAGGGCGGTGGCCCACACGGCTTCCAGGAATCCGGAGACGACGAGCAGAATCCACGACATGACAGCCCTCCTCGGGCCGTCTTGTCGCACTCCGGGTACGGCACCCCTCGTCCGGAAGCCCACTTCCCGGGCTCGATGTCACTGTGGCACGTCGGTGACCGGGCGGCAAGCGATGGTGCCTGACCTCACCACCTCGTCGTCACGGCAGATCGGCGAAGCGCACGTCGTCGGCTACGGCGGTCGCATGGAGGCCGTCGGAGCCCGGCTGAATGGCAGTCAGGCGTGCACCGAGCGGGAGTTGCTGCAGCGGCACGACGAAGGTCAGGGTTCGGCGCAGCATCGCCAGCGAGAGCGTCGGTCCGCCGACCGCGGGTTGGACCGAGACCGGAGTGACCTCGATGCCGTCGTCGGTCGGCGCGACGGAGACGAAGACCGTCGCGGGCTCCGCCATCCCCGCCACCGGGAAGGTCCCGGTGACGCGTAGCCCGTCCGGGCTGTCGGAGAC
>NZ_JBHXMY010000421.1:0-5287 GCF_042720195.1 Nocardia sp. NPDC058497
ATCCATTGGACGCACCATCCTGATTGACCGCCGAACCCGCGATGACCGCAAGAATCTGATGACCATTGCGCTGCGCGTCGGACAACCGCTCCAACACCAGCACACCGACGCCCTCGGACCATCCGACACCGTCGGCCGCATCAGCGAAGGACTTACACCGCCCGTCCGGCGACAACCCCCGCTGCCGAGAAAACTCCACAAATGTTTCCGGGGTCGCCATGACCGCCACACCACCGGCCAACGCCAGATCACATTCCCCCGACCGCAACGACTGCGCGGCCGAATGCATCGCCACCAGCGACGACGAGCACGCCGTGTCGACGGTGACCGACGGCCCTTCCAGGCCGAAGACATACGACACCCGACCGGAGGCGATAGAACCCGAATTCGCGTTCGCCGGATAGTCGTGATACATCATGCCGACCCACACACCGGTCCGGCTTCCCTTCAGCGAACCAGGATCGACACCGGCCCGCTCGAACGCCTCCCACGAGGTCTCCAACAGCAGAAACTGCTGCGGATCCATCAGCGCCGCTTCCTGGGGACTGATCCCGAAGAACGCCGGATCGAACTCGCCGGCGGAATGCAGGAATCCACCCGCACGGGTATAGGTGCTGTTCGGTGTCTCGCCGGTGTGATCGTAGAGACGATCGGTCTCCCACCCACGATTGACCGGGAACTCCGACGTCGCGTCGACCCCGTCCGAGACCAACCGCCACAGATCCTCGGGAGAGCCGACACCACCCGGATAACGACACGCCATACCCACAATCGCGATAGGTTCGCGCAGGGCCGCGTCGAGCTTGCGGTTGCGGGCACGCAACCTCTCGGTCTCTTTGAGTGAGACGCGCAACGCCTGAGCGAGCTTCTGAGTATTGTCGTCGGGCTTCGTCATCGCCGTCAGTCCTCTGATGAGTTGTTGTAAGCCATGTCGATCAAGTCGTCGATATCGAGATCGTCGATCGATTCGTCCGTGCTGCTCTGATCGATCTCGCTGTGGCTTTCCTGCCCCTGTGCGAGCTGCAGGAGTGCATCCAGCAGGCCCGCGTCGCGGAGACGGGCGACGGGGATCGTTTGCAGGGCTCTGCGAATATCGTTGTCCGACGAATCTGCCGATCGGCCGGAGTCGCGGTTGCCGTTGAACTCCTCGGCCAGATATTCGGCCAAAGCCTCCGGTGACGGGTAGTCGAACACCAGAGTCGCCGGCAACCGCAGACCGGTCACGGATTTGAGGGCGTTGCGGAATTCGACAGCGGTGATCGAATCGAAGCCCAATTCGGTGAAGGCCCGGTCCGCCGCGATCGCCTTCGCATTCTGATGACCCAGCACCGCCGCGACCTGACCGCGAACGACTTCAACGAGCACACCGGGGCGTTCGCCCTCGGGTGTGTTCGCCAAACGGGCACGAAGCGCCGTTGGTGCCCCCGAGGCTGTTGTGCGGCGTGCGGGCACCAGGCCGGACAACAGGGTCGCGGCGAACCCGACGCTGCGGAGGCTCGCCAGCTCGAGACGGGCGAGAATGGGAGCCGCCGTGTCGATCTCGGCAACGGCATCGAACAGCGCCAAGCCCTGCTCCGCCGACAACGGCAGCATGCCCGCACGAGACATGCGGTGCCGATCGACGTCGCTGAGCTCCGCGCCCATCCCGCCATCCATGCTCCACAGACCCCACGCCAGCGACCGGCCGGAGCGCCCGGATGCCCTGCGGTGTACCGCGAGTGCGTCGAGGCAGGCGTTGGCCGCGGCATAGTTGCCCTGACCAGGGCCGCCGAATGCGCCGGCCACCGAGCTGAACAGCACGAACGCCTTCAACGGCAGATCGGCGGTCAATTCGTGCAGGTGCACAGCGGCATCGACCTTGGGCCGCAACACCGCATCCATCCGATCCGCGGTCAGCGAAGCGATGGCACCATCGTCGAGCACACCGGCCGTATGGAACACACCGGTGAGCGGACGGCCCGCGGGAACAGCCGCCAACACCTCGGCCAGCGCCCCACGGTCGGCGACATCGCAGGCGGCGAACTCGACTTCGGCACCGAGACGCTGCAACTCCGCCCGCAGCTCCGCAGCGCCGGGAGCGGATTCACCGCGGCGGCTCAGCAACAGCAGGTGACGGACACCCAGGGCGTCGACCAGATGCCGGGCGAACAATCCACCGAGGAAGCCGCTGGCACCGGTGATCAGAACCGTCTCGTCCGGACCGAAAGTGGAGCTCGGAGCCGAAGCGGTCGCCCGAGTGGCGGCCGCCCGGGTGAGTCGCGCACCGTGTACCTGCCCGCCGCGCACAGCCACCTGCGGTTCCTCCGCGGCTAGAATCCCGCCGAGCAGTCCCTCGATGTCGGAATCGGTGTCCACCAACACGATCCGGCCGGAGCTCTCCGCCTGCGCCGAACGAACCAGACCACCCACAGCGGCACCGGCCAGATTCGTAATGTCCTCCCCGGCAACCGATACCGCACCACTGGTCCGAACCACCAGCACCGACTCACCGGACCGTTGATCGGCAATCCAGGACTGAAGCACGTGCAGCACCTCGTGAGTCGCGGCACGAATAGCGGCCGGATCATTACCCGCCGGGCACTCCAACACCACCGCGGCCGGAACCTCGTCACCGAGATCCGCCCACGACGCCGCGCCGATCTCCGTATCGGACACCGAGATCGGCATCCACTCGACCTGGAAGAACGCGTTGTCGACAGTGGACGCGCCGACGGCGAGCTGCGCGGGATCGATCGGCCGGGAAGCCAGCTGCCGCACCGTCGCCACCGGAGCACCGGTCGGATCCGCGAGATCGACGGCCACCGCGTGCTCGCCGACGGGGGTCAGCCGAACACGCACAGCATCGGCCCCGACCGCATGCACAGTGACACCGGACCACTCGAACGGCAACCGGGGTCCGGTGTCGCGCGCCGACAGGTGACCGGCCAACCGCCACGCGTGCAGAGCGGCATCCAGCAGGGCCGGATGCAGCCCGAAGTCCGTCGCTTCCTGCGGATCCGGCAGCGCGACTTCGGCGAACACGTCCTCGCCGCGTTGCCATGCCGCCCGCAGACCTTGGAAGGCGGGACCGTACCCGTACCCGGCATCGAGCAGTTGGTCATAGACCCCGTCGATGTCCAGCGGCCGCGCACCGGCCGGGGGCCATGCGGCGAGGTCGACAGCGGCCGCCCCTGCCCGAGATGTTTCCGCCTCCGCGGCGAGCGCACCTTCGGCGTTCAGTGTCCACGACGACGCCGAATCGACCGCCCCATCAGGGCAGGAGTAGATTCGCACCGCGCGACGACCGGTCTCGTCCTCGGCGCCGACGACAGTGCGCACCGCGACCCCGCCGGATTCCGGCAGCACCAGGGGAGCCCGCAGGACCATGTCCTCCAGGGTCGAACAGCCCACCTGCGTTCCGGCATGCATGGCCAGTTCGACCAAACCGGTGCCGGGGAACAACACGGTGCCCATCACCCGGTGATCGGCCAGCCAAGAATGCGTCGGCACCGACAGGCGACCGGTCAGGATCACCGCGCCGGAGTCCGGTTGGGAAACCACCGCCGAAACCAGCGGGTGTCCGGTGGTCGCCAGACCCATCGACCGGGCATTACCGCCACCGGCGGCGCCCTCGAACATCCAATAGCGCCGACGCTGGAAAGCGTAGGTGGGCAGGTCGATTCGCGGGGCACCGGTACCGGCGTAGAAACCCGCCCAGTTCACCTCAGCGCCCGAGACGAACAACCCGGCCACCGCACTCGATACCGTCGTGGCATCGGCACGGTCGCGCTCGGCCACGGCGACTGTCGTCGCGCCACCGAGAGTCTGCGCGATCATCGGCGTCAGCACCGCGTCGGGCCCGACCTCGGCGAACCTGGCCACACCCGAACCAGCCATCGCGGTGACCGCATCGGCGAAACGCACCGTGTCACGAACCTGACCCACCCAGTACGACGGCTCCGACATCTCGTGCTCGACCCTGGCACCGGTCACCGTCGACACCAACGGGACAGTCGGCCGGGCGAACACCAAACCCTCGATCGCCGAAGCGAACTCATCCAGCATCGGCTCCATCGACGCCGAGTGGAAGGCGTGCGAAACCCGCAACCTGTGTGTGCGCCAACCGCGTTCGGCACACGCATCAGCAACAGCGACGACATCGTCTTCGACACCGGACAACACCACCGAAGCCGGACCATTGACCGCCGCGATCGATACCCCACCAGCCACCAGCGGCAGCACCTGCTCCTCCGACGCACCCACAGCGACCATCGCCCCACCGGCGGGCAGTGCCTGCATCAACCGGCCACGCGCGGCCACCAGCACACACGCGTCCGCCAGCGACATCACTCCGGCCACGTGAGCGGCAGCGACCTCGCCGATCGAATGACCCGCCACCACATCGGGCCGCACTCCACACGACTCCAGCAGCCGGAACAACGCCACCTCGAACGCGAACAACCCCGCCTGCGCGAACACAGTCCGGTCGACCAGATCACCATCGGCCAACGCCATACTCAACGAAACCGATTGCCCCAGCAGCGGATCCAGTTCAGCGATGATCGCATCGAAAGCCTCGGCGAACACCGGATACGCCGCACGCAGCTCGGTAGCCATGCCAGCCCACTGCGCACCCTGACCCGAGAACACCACACCCGTCGAACCCGGCACCACACGACCGGACACAACACCAGGAACGGATTCGCCGCGACCCAGCGCCCGCACGCCATCACGGTGGGCGGCCAGGACAACGGCACGATGCTCGAAGGCGCTCCGAGTGGACGCCAAGGAGAAACCGACATCGATCGGATCGTGCTCGGCCACCCGCGATGCCAGGCGCCCGGCCTGCTCGGCAAGAGCCTCGCCGGTGCGCGCCGAGAGCACCCACGGCGACAACCCACCGACCGGCACGGCCTTGACCACCGGCTCCACCACCGCGGCCGGGGCTTGCTCGATGACGACGTGCGCGTTGGTGCCACTGATGCCGAAGGAGGAAACGCCGGCACGACGCGGCCGATCCGTGTGCGGCCACGGCACCGATTCGGTCAGCAAGCGCACATGGCCTTCGGACCAATCCACCTTCGTCGACGGCTGATCCACATGCAGTGTCCGCGGCAGCACACCGTGCCGCATCGCCATCACCATCTTGATCACACCACCCACACCCGCAGCGGCCTGGGCGTGGCCGATGTTGGACTTCAACGACCCCAGCCACAACGGACGATCCACAGCACGGTCTTGGCCATACGTCGCCAGCAACGCCTCGGCCTCGATCGGATCACCCAGAGTGGTACCGGTGCCGTGGGCC
>NZ_JBHXMY010000422.1:0-5280 GCF_042720195.1 Nocardia sp. NPDC058497
CGTCCCGCAACCTATACGTAAACACCGCCGTGCCCGCACCGACCGCCACCGACACCGAGGTGGTGAACGACAGCACGTCGACCACCACCACACAAACAGCCCCCACCCCGATCGCTGCAGCCCCTGCCCGCCCCCACTCCACCCTGATCCCGAACCCCCGCTGCTGCGACCACTCCGGTGCCGAGCGCACACGGACCTCCCTCACTCGATCGGCGAATCCACCAGTTCATCATGACCATCGCCATCGCTCCAGCGTTGATCGCGCCGAGCGCAACCGCGGCCGCTGCTACTACCGTTGACGCCGTGACAGATTCGCCGGCACGGCCGCTGTTGTTCCTCGACGTCGACGGACCGCTCATACCTTTCGGCGGTACGGCCCAGCAGCGGCTCGAACCATCCCAGGTCGCGGTCAATCCGCTCCTGGTACGGCTCGACCCCGACCACGGCCGCCGGCTGACAGCGCTGGCGTGCGAGCTGATCTGGGCCACAACCTGGATGGATGAGGCGAACACTTCGGTGGCGCCGCTGATCGGCTTGCCGGATCTGCCGGTGGTGCGCTGGCCGGATGCCGACCACGAGGGCAGCACGCTGCACTGGAAGACCCGTACTCTCGTCGATAGGGCGGCGGGGCGGACCTTCGTGTGGATCGATGACGAGATCACCGACCACGATCGAGTCTGGGTGTCCGCCAACCATCGCGGCCGAGCTCTGCTCCATCGCGTCGATCCTCGACACGGGCTCACTGACGCGGACTTCGCCGTCGTCGACGCTTGGTTGCGCGACCCGCGCTGACGCGGTCCGGTCAGCGGGGGAGGGGTGGGGTCAGGTCGATGGCCGGGGGTGGGCGGAGGCGGCGCAGGGTGCCGTCGATGCTGGTGACGAACAGGGCCCAGCCGGGGCCGTCGGGGGCGATGCGGGCGGAGGTGGGGCCGATCGGGGGGCGCTCCGGGAGGAGGCCCCGCGGGGTGGTCCAGCCGGTGGCGATGGTGCACCAGTGGCCGGTGGTGGTGTCTATCTGGTAGACGCTGCCGGAGTAGTCGCCGGCGACGAAGGCCAGGCCGGAGGCGGTGGCGTCGAGGTCGTCGAGTCCGGGGAGCAGGCCGTCGGGCACGGTGGCCACTGTGGTGGGAGTGTGCGGTGCGTCGAGGGGGACGCGCAGGATCTGGGAGGTGGCCACGTCTTCGGTGAAGACCGCTTGCCGGTCGGGGGTGAGGGCGAGGCCGTTGGGGCGGGGGACCGGGGACCAGGCGAGGGTGAATTCGCCGGTGGCGGGGCGGTATCGGCTGATGCCGACCGGTGGCCACGGGATCGACAGCTGGGAGATGAGCAGGTCGCCGTCGGGGAGCAGGAGCAGGCCGTTGGGCTGGACCAGGTCGGGGAGCAGGACGGTGACTTCGCCGGTCGGGAGGTGGAGTTGGCGGAGGGTGCCGCCGCCCTGGGGTGTGGTGCCGTCGCCGGTGATGAAATAGAGGATGTCGCCGGACAATCGGAGGCCGGCGGGGGCGTCCAGGCCGGTGAGGATCGTGGTGACCTTGCCGTCGCCGTCGACGTGCAGGAGTTCGCCTTCGACGATGCCGGTGACATAGAAGCCGCCCGCGCCGTCGTATTCGAGGTTTTCCAAGCCGCCGAGATCGGCGGAGATGATGTCGGCCTGCCAGCCCTGCGCGCACCCCGCCTCGGCTTGTGCCGGGGCGATCGGGCCGAGGCCGGTCAGTGCGGCAGCGGCGAGAGTGGTTGCGAGACAGTGGATCACCCGCGGGCCGGAGCGTTGGTGCATGACCGAAGCCTAACCGCCGTCCGGCTCCGCGGCGCGTGCTCAGCCGGGTGTGGTGGCGGTCAGTCAGGTCGCGAGCGTCTCGGAAGCGGCGGCATCGGCGGAGAGCGCGGCGTGCTCTTCCTGCGTGAGTTCGACGGCCTCGAGTTCGGCCTTCCAGTGGGCGAGCCGTTCGGAATCCGCTGTCGCGACGGCCAATTCGGCGAGCGCGGCGTAGGCGCGGGCCCGGTCGACGGCGGACGCGGTGGCACCGAAACGACGCAGGCCCGCTTCCAGGGCGCGGGTCGCCGACCGGTCGTCGTTCTTGAAATCACGCAGGATGCGGGCATTGTCGAGCACCCGCGCCAGGCCCGCGAGCGCCCGCGAGCCGCCGTACTCGAGCTCCATGGGCTCGTCGCGCTGAATCACCAGCAGGGTGTTGCCGACCGGATCGACCAGGGAGAACCGGGACTGGCCTGGCCGGAATCGGGTGATCCGCGGACAGCCCTTGACCGGGATCTTCCCGTAGTGCGCGCGCAATGCCGCCGTGTACTCGGCGTGGCGAGCGGCGACGTCGTCGACCATCACCAGCGCCCCCACATGCTCGGCGGGCAGTTCGATCCCGGGTGGTGCGTCGGCGAAGTGCAGCGCGCACCCGTGTCCCTCGACCGCACCGTAGACATAAGGCCGGGTCTGCTCGTAGGTGACGGTGTAGCCGAGTGCCCGGTAGAAGTCGAGCGTGCTCGGCAGATCGCCGCTCCACAGCATCGGCACTGCGGTGTCTGTCATCGGTAGCCCTTCCGGAGAGTGAGTCGTCCGGATCCGAGGTTAAGAAGACTTTCGCGCGAACGCCCGTCCCTCTTTCGGTGACCGCTTCGCATCGCGCGCCGATGCGCGGGATGCCGCTAGGCTGCGGGCATGACGAACAGTCTCGGCGAACTGCAGACCGCGAACTTCGTGCTGCTCACCACCTTCCGCAAAGACGGCTCACCGGTGGGGACCCCGGTCTGGGCCGTCGCCCACGACGACAAGCTGTTCGTCTGGACGGTCACCGACAGCTGGAAGGTGAAGCGGATCCGCCGCAATCCCGAGGTGACGATGCAACCCTGCGACGCGCGCGGCAAGGCACACGGTGCCGTCACCGGCGGCACCGCGCGACTGCTCGATGCCACCGAGACCGAGCAGGTGCGCTCCTGGCTGCGCCGCAAGTACTGGCTGACCGGGCCGCTGGTCATCCTCGGCAGCAACCTGCGCCGCGGCAAGGCAGGCACCATCGGCATCGAGATCACGCCAGCCTGACCGACCGGGGTTACCCCGAACCAGTATCCAGTACCGGCGGTATCGGTTACCGTGGGCTCAGCGGAACTTCCGAAGGGACTCACATGGCCGAGAAACGCACCCGTGCCGTCGTCGTCGCGGGCGCGCGCACCCCGTTCGTGCGCGCGTTCACCGACTTCACCCGCCTCGACAGCATCGCCCTCGCCGGTGCGGCGGTCCGTGGTCTGCTCGAGCGCAGCGGTATCGCCCCCGGCGAGATCCAGTCCATCGTCTGGGGTGGGGTGATCCTGCCGAGCCATGCGCCGAACATCGCGCGGGAGGTGGCCCTAGATCTGAACCTGGACTTCGGGTGCGAGGGCTACACGGTGACCCGGGCGTGCGCGTCGGGCCTGCAGGCGGTCACCTCGGCGGCGGCGGCGATCGAACGCGGCGAGTACGACATCATGATCGCCGGTGGCAGCGATTCCACCAGCAATGCCGAGATCAAACTCCCGCAGAAGGTCGTGCACGCGGTGGCGCCGGTGGCCTTGGGCACACCGAAGCCGAAGGACTACCTCGACGTGGTCCGCCAGCTCGCGCCGTTCACCGACATCCTGCCGCGCCAGCCGAAGATCTCCGAGCGCACCACCGGTGAGGTGATGGGCGAGTCGGCGGAGAAGATGGCCAGGATCAACGGCATCAGCCGCGCCGACCAGGACGAGTTCGCCGCCCGCTCGCACCATCGTGCCGCGGCCGCCATCGCCTCGGGCCGCTTCGACGACGAGGTCGTGCCGGTGACGACGCCGTCGGGCACACGGATCGAGACCGACGGGCTGGTCCGCGCGAACACCAGCGTCGACAAGCTCGCCACTCTGAATCCGGTGTTCGCGAAAGGCGGCACGGTCACCGCGGGCAATGCCAGCCCGCTCACCGACGGCGCCTCCGCGGTGCTGCTCATGAGCGAGGAGAAGGCACGCGCCCTCGGGTTCACCCCGCTGGCGGCGATCCGTTCGTGGAGCTTCGTCAGCGTCGACCCCGCCGACCAGGTCCTCATCGGCCCCGCCATCTCGATGCCGCGTGCCCTCGACAAGGCGGGCCTGACGCTGGCCGATGTCGACCTCGTCGACATCCATGAGGCGTTCGCCGCGCAGACGCTGTCGGTGCTGCGCATGCTGGAGAGCCCGGAATGGGCCAAGACCCGGCTCGACCGGGACGAGGCCGTCGGCTCGATCGACATCGACAAGCTGAATGTGCACGGCGGGTCGATCTCGCTGGGCCATCCCTTCGGCGCGACTGGCGCCCGGATGGTGACGACCATGGCCAACGAGCTGGCGCGGACCGGGAAAGAGACCGCGCTGCTGGGCATCTGCGCCGCGGGCGGGATCGGCGCCTCGGCGGTGCTCGAGCGCGTGTGAGCGTGCCGGACGGGCGACGGCGATGACACGGGTCGGTCCGGCCACCATAATCCGGTGACCGGAACGACCTGCACGAGATCGTGTCGGCTAGTGGGCCGTATACCGCCACAATGCTCCGGGCTCGTAGCGCGAGTCCGGACTTCATCGTTGACGACCGGATCCAGGACCGCATGTTATCTCGGTCACCGTCGCGCAACACCAGAGGGGGGCTCGCACGGCATGAATTCAACCAGACGGCACCGCCCACTAATTTCAGAATCATGCCACCAATGGCGGCAGGGTATCCTCCGGCTTGATGTCCTGCACCCGATACCGGTGCGACTACAGTTGACCCGATAGCGATGCGCACAGTTGGACCGAGCGCCGAGATTCTTGGACCGGATGCGGCGCTGCGCAGGCGGGTGTACGGGGGTGAACGGCCGTTGGTGACTACCGTCAATCGGACGAGTCTTACCTATCCAGCGCAAACGGTCATCCGGCGGTCTCGGACAACGGGATCCGCTGCTCCTGGCTCACCCCATTCTACTAATCGGCCGGTTTCGTCGACTTCGACCAGATTATCGTCGACAGCTCGCACGTACAGGCGAAAATGGGGGCTCGGAAACCAGTCCGAGTTTGGTCGTATGAGAGGGTCTAATACCGCAACACCACGTGCAAGGATGGCTACGGTGCTGCCAAGCACTGCGCCGTGGGACCTTGGCCACAGTCTTCATGAGGCTTGATGGGGCCGCGGAAATGAGTCGGGGCGGCGAACCCGGCCCGTCGCCCGCCCCTCCCCCAAAAAAAAACCAAAAATATAGACACCCCCTGCCGCGCGCTAGGGGGGTGTGGCGCCCCGCAATGTGTATGGGGAGA
>NZ_JBHXMY010000423.1:0-5269 GCF_042720195.1 Nocardia sp. NPDC058497
GAACAAAAACCAACTACCCGAGACCGCGTCGCTGGCCGCGTTCCGCGCCGTCGTGCACGCCTACCGCACCGAGGACCCGATCACCCGGATGGAGCAGGCGGGCCGGGAACTCGCCGACGGGGTGAATGCCGTCGCCGACGCCCTCGGCATCGCCGAGTATCTCCAGGTGCGCGGCAGGCCGTCGTGCCTGATCTTCCGCACACTGGACCCCGAAGGCGCACCGTCGCAAGCCTTTCGGACACTGTTTCTCCAGGAATTGCTCGAGCATGGTGTCCTCGGCCAGTCGTTCGTCACCTCGGCCGCCCACGACGCCGACGCGATCGCCGCCACGATCACCGCGTGCGCGGCGGCGGCCGAGGTGTATCGCCGCGCGATCGAGCGCGGCACCGTCGACGGGTTGCTGCGCGGCCGCCCCGTCGCCCCCGCTCTGCGTCGCACCGCGGCGCCCCGACAGATCGAAGTGAGCACCGACCGATGACCCGTGTCGCCCTCGTGCACGAACGTTTCACCGAATTCGGCGGGTCCGAGGCGGTGGTCGGCGAGTTCGTCGAAACCTGGCCCGACGCCGAGGTTTTCGCGCCGATCGTCGCGCCGGGCGGGCTGCGCGAACCGGTCCGCACCGTGCATGACAGCTGGCTCAGCCGGGCACATACCGTCACCGGCGGCAGGCACGCACCGCTGCTGCCACTGGTGCCGCGCGCATTCCGGCGCATGCCGCTGCGTGACTTCGATGTCGTGGTGGTCAGCCATCACGCGTTCGCCACCCAGGCCGCGCTGGCCACCGACGCACCGGTCGTGGCGTATGTGCACAGCCCGGCCCGGTGGGCCTGGGATCGCGAATTCCGCCAGCAGGAGGCCGGCGGCCGCGCGGGTCAGCTCGCGCTCGGCGCGCTGGGGGCGCTGGCCAAACGCGGCGAACTGCGCGCCGCACCACGGCTGACGCACGTCGTCGCCAACTCCCACGCGGTGGCCCAGCGGGTCACCGACTGGTGGGGCCTGCCCGCCTCGGTGGTCAACCCGCCGGTGCACGTCGCCCGGTTCACCCCCGATCCGGACGTGGCGCGGGAGGACTTCTTCCTCTGCGCGGGCAGGCTGGTGCCCTACAAGCGCGCCGACCTGGCGATTCGCGCGGCACAGCGCGCGGGCGTTCGTCTGGTCGTCCTCGGGGAGGGACGCTTCCGCGCTCAGCTCGAGGCGATCGCGGGCCCGGAGACGACGTTCCTCGGCGCCACCTCCGCCGAGCAGCTGCAGGACATGTACCGGCGCTGCCAGGCGCTGCTCATGCCCGGCATCGAGGACTTCGGCATCGTCCCCGTCGAGGCGATGGCGTGTGGCGCGCCCGTGCTGGCCGTCGGCTCCGGCGGTGCGCTCGACACGGTCCGTCCCGGGGTCACCGGCGAGTACGTGCCCGCCGGTTCCGATGACGACGTCGTGGCGGCGCTGGCCGCGGCGATGACCGACTTCCGTTCGGCTACCTACGATCCGGCGAAGATCCGCGACCACGCGGGCACCTTCGCCCCCGAGGTGTTCCGCGCCAGGATGGCCGCCGTCGTCAGCGACGTGCTGGCAGACCGATAGCGGCAAGTTGCCCGAAACCCACAGTTACTGAAATTGACTGTCACACACACCCTTTGACCTGCGACGACGGGTGACCATTCCCACACGGTGACCGGGCGCCACACGCTTGCCCGGCAAGTTACTGACGAGTACGGTTAGGACCTACCGGGACGACGATGTGCCCGGTTTCTCTCCAGCCACCTTGCTGCTGGACTACAACCGTTGATGCCCGCATCCACCGCCGCATGCCGGATCACTGTTGCACGACACCGTGTTTCGAGAATTTTCAGGAGGGGCGATGGTTTCCTACATCGTGACAGGCGGTACCGGGTTTCTGGGTCGGCGAGTGGTGCGGGGGCTGCTCGCAGCCGACCCCACCGCGATCGTGCACGTGCTCGTGCGCGCCGAGTCGCTGGCGAAGTTCACCGCGCTGACCGCGCAGCATCCCGACGGTGATCGGGTGTTCGCGCTGGTCGGCGATCTGACCGCCGACGGTCTGGGCCTGGGTGACGAGCCGCCGCGCGCGGACCACGTGCTGCACCTCGGCGCCGTCTACGACATGACCGCCGACGAACAGACCGCGCACGCGGCCAATGTCGCGGGCACGCGCTCGGTGATCGAGCTGGCGCGCAGGCTCGATGCCGTGCTGCACCACGTGTCCTCGGTGGCGGTGGCCGGTGATCATCGTGGCAAGTTCTTCGAGGAGGATTTCGACCTCGGCCAGAACCTGACCTCGCCGTATCACCGCACCAAGTTCGCCGCGGAAAAGCTGGTTCGCGAGGCGACCGACGTGCGCTGGCGGGTGTATCGCCCGGCCATCGTGGTCGGTGATTCGCGCACCGGCGAGATGGACAAGATCGACGGCCCCTACTATTTCTTCCAGGCGATCGCCGCGCTGTCGGCGCTGCCTGCCGAGTTGCCGTTGCCGCTGCCCGATCTGGGCGCGACCAATGTGGTTCCGGTCGACTTTGTCGCCGAGGCGATGGTGCGGCTGGTGCGCCGCGACGGGCTGGACGGGCGGACATTTCACCTGGTCAACCCGGAGCCGCAGCCCTTCGGCGACATCTACCGCGCCCTCGCTACCGCGGCGGGCGGGCCCGCGGGCATCGGCACGGTGCCGGGTAGCGCCCGCGCGCTCAACGGCCTCGGCCATGTTCCCGGCGCGCACGCGGTGCGCGACTTCCTGTTCGAGCAGGCGGGCATTCCGGCGGCTGTCGCCCCGCATGTCGGTTTCACCGCCGAGTTCGTCGCCGATTCCACCCGGGCGCAGCTGCCCGGGCTGACTGTGCCCGCGTTCGACACCTACGCCGAGCGGCTGTGGGATTTCTGGCGCGCGAACCTGGACCCGCATCGTGGTCGTCCCGCGGCCGACGCCGACCGGCTCTCGGGCCGGATCGTGCTCATCACCGGCGCGTCCTCGGGGATCGGCCTGGCCACCGCCCATGCGGTCGCCCGGCGCGGCGCGACCGTGCTCATGGTGGCGCGCGGCGTCGAAGACCTGACCGCCGCAGCGGAATCCGTGCGCGCCGACGGCGGGACGGCGTTCGCCTACCCGTGCGACATCACCGACGCGACGGCGGTGGATGCCCTGGTGGGGCAGCTGCTGACCGAGCACGGTCACGTCGACTACCTGATCAACAATGCGGGCCGGTCGATTCGCCGGTCGGTCGCCAACTCGGTGGACCGCATGCACGATTTCGAGCGCACCATGGCGGTGAACTACTTCGGCGCCGTGCGGCTGATCCTGGCGCTGCTGCCGTCGATGCGTGAGCGGCATTTCGGCCACATCGTCAACATCTCCTCGATCGCGGTCCAGACCAAGGTGCCCCGGTTCGCCGCCTACGCCGCCAGCAAGTCGGCGCTGGACAACTTCAGCGATATCGCCGCCGTCGAAAACCGTGGCGCCGGTGTCACTTTCACGTCCATCCGGATGCCGCTGGTGCGCACCCCGATGATCGCGCCCACCGATCTCTACCGCGCCCTGCCGCTGCCCGACCCGGAACGCGCCGCCGATATCGTTGTCCGCGCCCTGCTCGAGCGCCCCGACCGCATCGACACCCCCGTCGGCACCTTCTCCCAGGCCGTCGAGATGTTCCTGCCGTCGCTCAAGCGCACGATCATGCACACCGGTTACCGGCTGTTCGGTGAATCGACTGCGGCGCAGGGCAAGTCGGTTCCCGCGCCGGTGGCCGCCGAGCCCGAGCCGACCGAGCCCGCCGAACCGAGCCGCAACGCACTCACCGTGCTGGCTCCGGTCCTCACCCCGCTGATGGTGATGCCCGGCCCGGCCGCCCGCATGAGCCGGATGCTGCCCGGCGTGCACTGGTAGTCATCGGTCGCCACGATCGACGGGCCGGACACGACGTTTGTCGTGACCGGCCCTGTTCGTCACCGCGCCCAGACGATGACCAGCGCCCGCCCCGGGCTTGTCCCCCCTGCGGACAAGCCCCTGGTGGAGAGGGCGTCTGATCTGAGACCACGGTGTCAGCCGGCGGCGGCCGGGGTCAGCGGCGCAGCTAACTGCCAAGGTTCACCCGCGGCGATGAGAGGACGGGTCGCGCGGAGTTCGCGCGGTCTGCCTATGGCGACGGCGCCGACGGGGCGACCGTCGCGCAGGGCCACCGCGAGGAAGTCCTTGGCGTCGAGGTCACCGTCGACGACCAGTTCGTCGTGGGGATGGACCCAGCCCGCGAACTGCATCGAGACACCGTGCTGATCGGTCCAGCCCCAGGGGACTTCGGCGACCTCGGCCGGATGGCCGAGGATGGACATCGCGGCCGCCGCGCCGGCTGTCATGGCGGAGTTCCAGTGCTGGCCACGTTCGAATTCGCCGCGGAGCGGGTGGAATCCGGTGGTGGCGTCACCGGCGGCGAAGACACCGGGGGCCGACGTGCGGTAGTGCTGGTCGACCATGATGCCGTCGTTCACCGCGATGCCGGCGGCCTCGGCCAGGGTGGTCTCGGGGACCGAGCCGATGGCGACCAGCGCGGCGGCCGCCGACCAGGTGCGCCCGTCGGCGGTGGTGGCGGCGACGCCGTCGCTGGTGTCGACGAGTTGGGTTGTCGCGGCGTCGTTCTCGATCACCACACCGTGCTCGATGTGGATGCGGTGTACCAGCTCCGACACCGGCGCGGGCACCACCCGATCCAGCAGCGCCGGACCGGCGTTGAGCAGCGTCACCTGCGCGCCGAGCCCGCGTGCGGTGGCCGCGACCTCGCAGCCGATCAGCCCACCGCCGACGATCAGCAGCGAACCGCCCTCGACGACGGCCGTGCGGAGTGCGCTGATGTCGGCACGGGTACGCAGCGTGTGCACCCGGGTCGACGCGGTATCGATCGACCGGGCCCGGGCACCGGTCGCGAGCAGCAGACTGTCGTAGCCGAGCACCTCACCGGTACCCAATCGCACTGTCGCACGCTCGGTGTCTATGGCGTCCACGCCGAAGGCAGGGCGCAGGTCGATCCGGTTGTCGGTCCAGAACTTCACCGGCTTGAGCAGCGCACGATCGAACGACCCGGCACCGGACAGGAGTTCCTTGGACACCGCGGGCCGACGGTACGGCAGGTCCGGTTCGGCGCCGACGAGGACGATCTCGCCGTCGTAGCCCTCGCGCCGCAGCGTCTGCGCCGCGGTGGGCCCCGCGGCACCCCGGGCGCCCGTGACGAGCCAGGCGGGGCTACCCCCCCCCCCCACCGGCACGCCGACGCGGGCG
>NZ_JBHXMY010000424.1:0-4045 GCF_042720195.1 Nocardia sp. NPDC058497
GCCGTTGTCTCCCAAGCTGCTGATCATGTCGCTGCGCGACCACACCTACGCCAAAGCGCCGTATCTGCTCGCCGGTGGCGACGAGGACAAGCTGTCCGAATCGGACCGGGCAGAAGGCCAGCGTCCGCTGATCGGTGCCGAGGACGTGCACGGTGTCATCGACCCCGAGGTGCTGTGGTCGTGCACCACCTGTGGCGCCTGCGTCGAGCAGTGCCCGGTCGACATCGAGCACGTCGACCACATCATCGACATGCGCCGCTACCAGGTGCTGATCGAGTCGGAGTTCCCCTCCGAGCTGGCCGGGTTGTTCAAGAACCTGGAGAACAAGGGCAACCCGTGGGGCCAGAACTCCAAGGACCGCCTCAACTGGATCAAGGAAGTCGACTTCGACATCCCGGTCTTCGGTCGCGACGCCGACAGCTTCGACGGCTACGAATACCTGTTCTGGGTCGGTTGCGCCGGCGCCTACGAAGACCGCGCCAAGAAGACCACCAAGGCCGTGGCCGAACTGCTGGCCACCGCCGGCACCAAGTTCATGGTGCTGGGCGCGGAGGAGACCTGCACCGGTGACTCGGCGCGCCGCGCGGGCAACGAGTTCTTGTTCCAGCAGCTGGCCATGCAGAACATCGAGGTCATCAACTCGGTGTTCGAAGGTGTGGAGCAGTCGCGCAAGAAGATCGTCGTGACCTGTGCGCACTGCTTCAACGCGCTCAACAACGAGTACCCGCAGGTCGGTGGCACCTACGAGGTCGTGCACCACACCCAGCTGCTCAACCGCCTGGTCCGGCAGAAGAAGCTGGTCCCGGTGGCGCAGGTGTCGCAGAACATCACCTACCACGATCCCTGCTACCTGGGTCGGCACAACAAGATCTACAACGCCCCGCGTGAGCTGATGGAAGCCTCCGGGTCGACCCTGGTCGAGATGCCGCGCCACGGTGAGCGGTCGATGTGCTGTGGTGCCGGTGGCGCCCGGATGTGGATGGAAGAACAGCTCGGCAAGCGCATCAACGTCGACCGTGTCGACGAAGCCCTGTCGACCAACCCGACCAAGATCGCGACCGGTTGCCCGTTCTGCCGGGTCATGCTCAACGACGGTGTCACCGCCCGTCAGGAACAGGGCCTGGGCGAGGGTGTCGAGGTCGTCGACGTCTCGCAGCTGATGCTGGACTCGATCACCCGCATCGACCCCGCCGAACTGTCGGCGAACCTGCTCGTCATCCAGGAGCCCAAGGCCGAGCCGGAACCCGAGCCCGAGCCGGAACCGGCCCCGGTCGCCGAGGTGGCCGAGGCCGCCCCGAAGGCCGCACCTGCCGGTGGTGGACTGGGGATGAAGGGTGCCGCCAAGGCACCCGGTGGTGGTCTGGGGATGAAGGGTGCCGCGAAGGCACCCGGTGGTGGTCTGGGTATGAAGGGTGCTGCCAAGGCTCCGGGTGCACGCACGCGATAGCGGAGGTATTACCGCCCACCGCACATGGTTCCGACGGGGAACGGTCTCGATCCGCAGCGTCTGCTCCGGTTCGAGACCGCCCACCCTGCACGTCGCGTTATGCCACGAAGTCCCGGACCTCGGTGAATACGCTGCCGGCGGCGAGCAGGAACACGTGGCCGATGCAGCCGGTCCTGGTGTTGGCCGCGCCGCTCAAGATCACGCTCTCATCCGGGTTGATGATTTCGTCGCAGGGCGACCACCAGGTTCCGTAGTTGACCGAGCCTGGGGTCTCGTCGCCGCGGTTGAGTTCGGTGAGCAAGCTCGAACCGGGGCGCATGTCCTCGCAGGAGTCGTCGAAGCAAGCGTAGGCGACTCCGGTGCCATGGTTGGGTCCGCCGATGGATACCCAGTCGTCGACGTAACGGGCGCCGTCGAGGAACTTCAGGTACCAGCGACTGTTGACCCCGCCCATCGAATGGCTGATGATGTCGATCTTCCTCGCGCCGGTCGCGGCCCGCAGGGCATCGGCCTCAGCTTTGACCTCCTGGGCGATCACCTTGTTCGACAGGGAGGTGTCGTAGCTGAACGTGCGCAGTTCGGCGGAGCTGTATCCGGCATCTTCGAAACGGGAGACCATGCTTGCCCAGTTCCACGCCGCGCCTTGCCAACCGTGCACGAACAGGATCGGATGTCGTTCGGGCGCCGCAGCCGCCTCGGGTGGCGCGAGGGTGAGGGTAGCCGTCACGGTGGCAACGAAAGTGACTGCGGTGATGCCGATTCGACGCATCATCGAGCTGAAGTTCATGCTCGGTCTCCTTATTCGGCTCGTCGTCCAGGACGAGCAGAGCGACCGTAGCAACGCGCGAGTCCGCGTCACCTAAATTTGAAACATTCGTTATTCAACTTTCCTGCAGCGACACTCAACGAATCGGTAGTGGCACGCAGATCCGGCTCGCCGCCGTACACCGGCTGATAGGGGCCTCGAACGCGCCGCTGCCGGCAGGCGCGAACACCGATGTGCCCCACGATGATCACGTGGGACACGCCGGCGCCGTCGAAGTCCTACGAGGACATCTTCGCGGGATGCCGGTCAGACCCGGTGACGGTCAGCGTGCAGGCACCGTCCTCGCAGGAGCGCCGCAGTCGACCCCGCGAAATCGTCTGCATCAGTCCGATAGCCCAGCACATCGGGCATCCACGCAGCGCGATCAGGCCGATGGGCAGCAGTGCCAGGCCGAGCGGGCCGACGAGCGGGATCAGGGCGAGGGCGCCGGCCGATGCACCGAAGCCGACCGCGCCGCGCACCAGGTGTTTCGGCAGGGATGCGCTCGCGAAGTCGGGACCGTCAGGTTTCGTTGCCGTCATTGTCTCCTCCAGCAGCAGGTGTGTCCTGTAGTACTTGTCGAACTGTGGCGCGGGCGCGGTGCAGGCGGGATTTCATTGCCGCTGTGCTGAGGCCGAGCGCATCGGCGACCAGCCGCCCGCTGTAGCCCTGGATGTCGCGCATGATCAGGACGCGGCGCTGGTCGGCGGGCAGCGCCGCGACCGCGGCCGCCACCCTGCCCGTTTCCAGGCGTTGCAGTACTTCGTCCTCGGCCGAGGCGGCGACGGCGGAGTCCCGCAGCGGTGTGTGTTGCAGGCGCACCCGCGCACGACGCAGGCACTCGTTGCGGACGATGCGGAACATCCACGACGCCAGTGCGCCGGAGGCCCGCAGCATCCCGATCTTGCGGTACAGGATGATCAGCGCCTCCTGCGCGGCGTCCTCGGCGTCTTCCGGTGTGGCGCACAGGGATCGGGCGAAGCGCTGGATGTTCGGGTGCGCGCCCGACACCAGCGCGGCGATCGAATCCACATCGCCGCCCTGCGCCGCGACGATCAGCTGGTGGTCGGGCCAGGTCGACTCAGCCACGCCCGGCTCGTTTGCGCTGCACGACGACCATGCACGTGCACAACGCCACCAAGCCGACCACAACACCGATTCCGATGATCACAACAAACCTCCGTATCCGGTCCCGACATTGTGCCGGGACACAGATAAGAGGCAGCGGCCGGCCGAAAGGATTCAGGGCTCGTGCGAGCTCAACGACGGGCGGTGACTATCCAGGCCCGCGAATCGAAATACACGCCGGTGTCGCTCGCGTGCTCGGCGAGGGTCGCGAGCAACCGCGCGCGAGTTCGCCCGGCCGTGTCGGTGTCGAGGGCAGCGAACATGTCCCGGAATCCCTGCAGGCGAAGCAGATTGGCGAGGGCAGCCTCGCTGTCCGCGCCGTAGTAGACCGGCTCGTGCACGTCGGTGAATTCGATGTCGGTGAACCCGGCCGCCGCCAGGATGGTTTCGGCCACGACCGGGTCGGCGAAGAACATCGAACCGAACCGGCTGATGCAGAGATCGAAAGACGCGGGCGGGAACGGATGAACCTGCGCATCCGCCGCCGGCAGGGGGGGGGGGGGGGGGCGGCCCGCGGGGGGCCCCCCACACGCCGCCCCCCCCCCCCCGGGCCCGGGGGGGGGCCCCCCCCCCCCCCCCCGACACCTCCGACAAGAGCGCGGGCAAGACCACCGGCGTTGTCTTCAACCCGGCGCCGATCACCTCCGACCCTGTCTCTTATACTG
>NZ_JBHXMY010000424.1:4055-4678 GCF_042720195.1 Nocardia sp. NPDC058497
CCCTGTGCTTTGACCATCTCCCAGACCGGGGCGGTGTCCATCTGAACACCTCGCACGCCGCGCGCGGTCTGGGGGGCCCCCCCCCCCCCGCCCCCAACCACACCGTTCACTACGGCGTCGAGTAGCCGATGAGGGCGCCGATGCCCGCACCGATCGGGATGGTGACCAGGGCGCCGACTCCGCCGAGGAAGAAGCCCGGCACCGCGCCGATGCCCGCACCGATCAGGGCGCCGATGCCCGCGTTGTGCTGCTTGCGGGCGAGGGTGTCGCCGGCTTCGTCGACGAAGGCTGCCTTATTGTCGGTGACCACGGCCGGTGCGGCGACGGGACGCAGGGTGACCGACTGCCCGTCGGCGGCGATACCAGCGGCGAGGTCGAAATTGCCTGCATCGGTGACAATATGGGTCGGTACGGTGGCGACCACTCGGCCTGCCGGATCCGCGAGGGTCACCACGCCCCCGGCGAGGCTGAAGGTGCCGTCCGCGACGGACGCGGTGAGCCCGGAGCCGTGGGGGGGGGGGGGCGCCCGGAAAGCCCCGCCCCCCCACACCCCCCCCCCCCCCGCTCACGCAGGCCCGGGGTGCGGGGGGGGGGGGGGGTGGCACCGGCTGTCACACTGTCTG
>NZ_JBHXMY010000424.1:4688-5256 GCF_042720195.1 Nocardia sp. NPDC058497
GGCGCCCCCCAAAACCCCCACTCCCCATTCGACGCCCCCGACGATCGTACCGGCTGCCGCTGGTCCGGCGTGTGCGGTGGACGACACCGAGATGGCAGCCTGTCTGGTAGCCGAGCTCCGCGCGCAGGGTGCGATCGATCAGGAGCGGCTGGCTGCCGGTTTCGCTCGTCGGTGTGATCCCGGCCGTGACTACGGGCACGCGACCGTCACGACGCTGCGGCGAATCCGGGACGGCGTGCACTGGCGGGAGGCAGCCGGTGCCGCGTTCGGCGGGCAGGGTTCCTGCGGCAACGGGGCGGCGATGCGGGTCGCGCCGCTGGGCGCGTTCTACCTGAATGATCCGGAAAGGATTGTGGCCGAGTCGGTCCGGTCGCTCTGAACTGCGGCTTGCCCGCCGCAGATCCGGACTGGCACCATAGCGAATTCCGTTGGCAGAATGGATGGTTCATCGAGCCGTACCGGAGGGAAAACACATGACCATCCTGGTAACCGGGGCCACCGCCAACATCGGCCGCAAGGTGGTCGACCATCTGCTCGCCGCGGGCAGCCCCCGAGTGAGCGCCCCCCT
>NZ_JBHXMY010000425.1:0-5220 GCF_042720195.1 Nocardia sp. NPDC058497
CCTTTTAAGGGAACTGGGTGCTCGAGGATGAAACCTCCGATACCGCCGCGGCCAACTGGCTGCGAGAGCTCGCTGCCCTCATTCGGGGCGTGGTCGCCGAATTCAATGAGAGTGACATGGGCTGATCGGACCTTTCGATAAAGGGTGCGCTCTGAATGATACGACTCGGACCGTGAGACTTCATTTGGAGCGTGGTTGCCTGAATTCCGGCATATGCGCGATGCGGTCGCTGATTATTACCCGGCCACCGCTTGCCGTATTGGGTTGACCCTGACTCTTCCAGCGTGATTGCGTCCACGACACTTTCGGAAAGTGCTGGCGGTCGTGGTTGATTCGATCGAGTGCCGGTTGTTTCCGTGGGATGATCGTGAATCTGCTGGCAGTGTTCGTGGATAGTTGATTCGGTTATGTGTGAGGATCCCGATCGGAGTCCGGTCGGGATTTTTCATGCCTAAAACTTCGTGACTATCAATACCTCACAAGGACTTGACATGAGTGAAAGAATACTGTTTTCTGATATTGAACTAACTTTGGTCGACTTTCTTTCCGTAGAACTCGCCACGGTATCCGATACCGCGACTGTGGTCAGCCGGGTCCCCGACCCGCGCCCATCCCGTATGGTGCGAGTAACCAGAAACGACCGAAAAGCCCGAGTTGATGTCGAGGATCGGGAGGGGCGCCGCAGCGCTCAGCTGATCCTTGATCGTCCTCGCGTCGTTCTCGAATGCACCGATGACGCCGGCGCGGCGGCAAACCTTGCCGCGCTTGTGCGCTCGATCCTGCGTTCGGCCGCTCCCGGCTACCTGGGCACCGTGTGGTGCGACCAGGTCGAGGATGCCGGCATGGAGAACGACACCGATCCGGCGACCGCCGCTCCGCGGTACACCCTCGTCGCCGACCTGATTGTGCGAGGCACCGTTCTCGCCTGACTCCGATCCGGAGTCGAACTGTAGTACCCATCCCGAGGGCCTGCGCAACAATCCCAAGGGAGATAACAACAATGGCTCTGCCTTCCAGCAATTTCATCGGCGCCGGTACCCCGAACCTGGCCGTTTCCGGCGGTGTCCTGGTGGCGCCGCTCAACACCACCCTGCCGACCACCGCGGCCGGCGACATCGCCCCCGCGTTCAAGGCTCTCGGCTATGTCTCCGAGGACGGCATCGAGTCGCTCGGCGAGCGCAAGGTCGAGACGGTCAAGGACTGGAACGCCGATATCATCGCCCAGCTGCAGACCGAGCACTCGGTGCGCTTCGGCCTCACCCTGTACGCGGTGTGGGACCAGGATGTGCTTGCCGAGATCTTCGGTGAGAACAATGTGACCGCCACGGCGGCCACCACCACCTCGGGCAAGCTGATCAATGTCAAGGAAACCGGCATCGTGCTGCCGCGTCGCTCGTGGGTCTTCGACATGAAGACCGAGGACAAGAAGCTGCGCATCGTTCTGCCGAACGCCAAGATCTCGTCGATCACCGAGAAGAAGTTCGTGTCCAACGAACTGGCCGGCTTCACCATCAATGTCGAGGCATTCAAGGATGACTCCGGCGTCAAGGCGTACCGCTACCTGGACGACGGCATCAAGACTGCCTGATTGAAAGCCCCCATCGGCGGCGGGTAAAACACCTATGCGCAGGCCCGCCCGCCGCCGATGGGCCCTCTTATTTCCGCAATTCACATTTCAACGAAAGGGTCTGCTACCCATGACTTCTCCTGCTGCTCCCATCAAGATCGCCCAGCCGGCGGTCGTGAAGGACGACTTCACCTACACCGTCGACGGCGCCGACATCGTGCTGCCGTCGCTGTCCTACCTCAAGCCCGGTCTCGTTCGCCGGATCCGTCGTCTCGGCGATGTCGACGCCATGTACACCCTGCTCGAGCTGAGCCTGACGCCCGAGGCGCTCGCGGTGCTCGACGACATGGATCCCGACGCCTACCACCAGCTGCTCGAGGCGTGGCGCGCGCACTCGGGGCTGAGCCTGGGGGAATCCTAAGCCTCGATGCTCTTCTCGAAGAGCACAGCGAGGCAATCGAATACGACCTGATCGCCTTTGGGCTCCGGCTGCGGATGCTCGGCACCGACGTACTCAGCTGGGCGGACCTGCGAGCGATCGTCAAGCACCTGCCGCTCGAGTCGGCGCTGCTTCGGGAGATGTACCCGGAGGGCAGTCGATGGCAAACCGCTGAGCACTTGCTGGCAGATGTCGCAGACAGTCTGCGGTGGTTGGCCTGGGCCCGTACCGACGACGGCCGGCGCGGGCGCAATCGACCCGAGCCGATCGCTCGTCCGGGAAGGCAATCGGATCGCGAACGTGTCGGCACGGCAACGGAACTCGATCAGATGAACGACTTCCTCGGCTGGAAACAGTAGGTGGCTGCAGCCCCGGAGCGGTCGAACGCAGAAAGTGGATACCAATTGTGAAGAAGAAACGCCCAACGGCGATGACATTGCCGGACGTTCTTGCGATGACCACGAGCGGCACACCGGCTCCGGGAAAGCGGATCAGGCTGCCGAGCGGGGCGGTCTGGGAGGGTGGCTCCGGCGGCGGTGCCGCGACGATCACCCTGCCGGAGGAAGCGCCGGTCACCCTCGGTGAGGATGGCCGGATTCCGCCGAACAGCCTGATCGGGGAGGGTCTGCTCGGTGTGCTGTCCGATGTGCTCGGCACGCAGCCGGGCGCTATCGCCGAGCGGGTGGCGGGGCAGGCGATGGACCTGCTCCGCCCCGATGCGGACGCGACCGATACCAAGACCCGCCTGATCAAGTTTTCGTCGAAGACGACACTGCTAAATCCATCGAAGTCCGATTCCGGCGGCGAACACGAAGCAGCAGAAAATGCCAGTGCCCCTGCTGGTTACGCGGGTGGCGGCGCGGTCCGTGGACCCGGGACCGGCAGCAGCGACTCGATTCTGGCCCGGTTGTCGAACGGTGAATTCGTAGTCAACGCGGCCGCGACTTCGCACGCGCTGCCACTGCTGGAAGCGATCAATGCCGGCTGGGTTCCCTCAGCCGGGTATCTGGCCGGAATGCTGCCGGGCTTCGCCGACGGTGGTCTCGTCGGCGGGAGCCCGATGGCAGATCCGCAGCGCTGGCGTGATCTGCTCGGAACCGGGCTGATAGCGGATGTGCTCGGCGGCGTCGGCGGTGCGGCCATCGACGCGGCCGGTGCGGTCGGGGCCGCGCTCGGCGGTGCGCTGGGGCCCGTCTTCGGAATGGGCGGGCCACTCACCCGACGCAGTAACGACCCGGTGAAAGTTGACCTGAGTCAGCAGGATTCATCCGGGCTCAGCACCGCGCCGCCCCTGTCGGCGGAGCTGAATGTCCAGCCGCAGGGTGTCATGAACGTGGCGCCTGCCTTCGCGCAGCCGTCGACGTCCGCGAACACCGGATCGGTGGCGCCGCTCGCGTCGCTGTCGGAGGCGCTGACGGCGGGGATCATGTCCTCGGCGACAGAAGCCGGCGGACGGGTGGGCTTGGCGCTGGGCGAGGCGATCGCGCCCGCATTGGGACCGGCCGGACAGCTGGCACCGGAGATCGGAAAATCTCTCGGTGAGTCGATCGGTTCCCGGTTCGGGGGCGGGTTCGCCGCCTCGATGTCGCTGAAGACCCAGATCGGTCCGATGCCGTCCGATATGTCGGTCGGCGGAGGGGCTGGTGGCGCAGTCGCGCCCGGTGGTGCTTCGCCGGCAACGGTGACCAGCTTGGGTGATGGCGGGTCGACCGGCGGCAGCAACGTCGTCGTGACCGGCGGTAGCCAGAGCGGTCTGACAATCCTCAACAGCACCGGGGGAACAACGGCGAGTGGTGCGTCCACCACACCGCGAACCCCGAGCCTCAGTGAGGGGCTCCAGGGGACGAGTCTGGCTGAACCCCAGTATCGAAGCACATACGGCGGCGCCGACTATATCGATCGCGCGTCGATCGTCGGCAGCGAGCTGGCGAGCAACTTCGGCAAATCGCTCGGTCTCAGCGACACCACTGCCCTGCGTGAGGCCGGTTCCACGGTAGGAGCTCTGGTCGGAGCCCTGGGTATCCCGTCCATCTCTGACGCGCTCGCGGCTGACGGCGAGCTCGCCAAGCAACTCGGCATCAATCCGGACGACGAATTCTTCCTGCCGTTCGAGCAGCAGAAGGCCTTCGATTTCAGCGAAGGCGACAATCTGTCCGCGGGCATTTCCGGATTTCTGTCCGGTGCCTCGTCCGGCGGCTTGGTCAAGGGCGTCACCGGGGCCGCCAAGGGCCTCGCCCAGGACGCGGCCGGACAGGTCGGCAGCTTCCTCGGTGCTGGTTTGGGTACGGCGATCGCCGGGCCGGCCGGTGCCGCGATCGGTTCCGTACTCGGTTCGATCGCCGGATCGGTCGTCGCGGGCAAGGCGGTCGACCTCGTCGCCAAACCCGTCGAATGGGTGGCGAGCACCGCCAAGGAACTCGTCGGCACCGGCTTCGGTCTGACGGACCTGGCCGAGGGTCCCGGCGGGCACACCGCCCGCGGCGACATCTTCAATTTCAACGGTATGGACCCCAAGAGCGTCGCGATGTCCATCGCCCGCGTCCAGCGCCGTCAATCGTTTGCGCAGCAACGCGGAGGAGGGCTCGGGCGATGACCCACCAATTGCTCAGTACACAGGACACCAAGATCGTGGTCTGGGACGTCAACGGCCGGGTCTGGCACCTGGCGGGCCCGAATGCCGGGCGCGAGGGCGTAAGGCTCGCGGCGCAAACCGGATTCATGTTCGCGCCGGTCCAGCTGCTCGCCACCGAAGGTGCCCGCCAAGATGGCGCCACCTTCACCCGGTCGGTCCGCTGGAAGAAGGAATGGGACTTCCTGGCCATCATCTCGACCGCGGCGGGCGCGCGGGAATCCAACCCGGTTCGCGAGTTCCTCGCCGTGCATGATGCGTGGTTCCGTGGGTGGTCCACCGACAAACCGGTCACGGTCGGCTACTTCACCCGGCACCAGGGCTGGCGCTTCCAGCAGTTCCAGATCGACAGCGCTCCAGAACCATCGGGCGATATCGATCCTGCTCGCAACGGGTTCGCCATGTACAAGATCTCGGCGACCGCCATGGACCCGCTCGCACGCCACTTCGACGAGACGCAGGTCTGGACCAATGCCTCGGGCACCGGCGAGGGCGTCCTCCGCCTGCGCAACGCAGCCGACCAGCCGGCGTGGCCGCGCTACACCATGAACGGCCCCGGGCGCTGGTCGATCCTCGACCCGGTCC
>NZ_JBHXMY010000426.1:0-5217 GCF_042720195.1 Nocardia sp. NPDC058497
CGGGTAGGCCGAGGATGTTAGCGGTGGCAAACATGCTTGTATTCAATACAGGTGCGTTCGACAATGGGTGGGTGAGTGCTGCGGTTTCCCGTCGATACGACTCTTCGCTCCGTCAGGACATGGCGGCGCGGACCCGCAACACGGTGTTCGAGGTGGCGGGCCGGTTCTTCGTCGAACGCGGCTGGGAGGGCACCTCGATGCGTGACATCGCGCAGGCGGCGGGGTGCTCGGTGGAGACGATCTACGCGAGGATCGGCAACAAGGCGGTGTTGCTGAAGGCGGTCCTCGACCGGGCGGTCGTCGGCGACGACGCGGTGCTGTCGCTGGCCGACCGTCCCTGGTTCGACATCGAGAGCGGCAGGCCACTCGCCGAGCGCGTTGCCGAACTCGCCACGGTGGCGGCATCGATCTACCGGCGCACCGCTCATCTGCGCCGCGCGCTCGACATCGCGGCCGAAGGCCATGCCGAGCTGCGTGAGCTCGACACGAAATGTCGTGCAGACGAACGAATTTCACGGACTGCGCTGGTGTCGGCGGCCGCGGGACGGCCGCTGACCGAGATCGAAGCCGACGGGATCCAAGGCATCTTCAGCAACGAGATGTACCTGTTGCTGACCGACCGATCCGGATGGACGCACGAGCAGTATCAGGACTGGGCGGCCGCCATGGTGATACGGCTGCTCGACCTCCACGAGGAGCGCGATCATGACCACCGACACCGATCTGTCCGGCCCCGCTGACACCCGCGTCATGGGCATCGTGCATACCGCGATGCGACGTGACATCGACCGAGCCAGGGCCGTCCTGGCCGAATGGCCGTACCCGTTCGACGAGCAACGCCGTGCCGTGGCCGACCATCTGGTCTGGCTGATGGATTTCCTGCACCACCACCACGAATCCGAGGACGAGCATCTCTACCCGCTCGTTCGCGCCCGCAACGTCGCCGCACGGCCACTGCTGGATCGGATGAATGCCGACCACCGATCCATCCTGCCCGCCATAGCGGCGCTGACGTCGGCGGCCGCCGCCTACAAGAACTCCGCGGACGCGCGCGAGGAGCTGATCGCGGCGCTGGACGAGTTGCGGGGCCTGCTGTTTGCGCACCTCGAACGCGAGGAGAACGAGATGATGCCGATCGTCTCGGACACCATCAGCGATGCCGAATGGCGCTGGCTGAGCAACGAGTACAACGTGAAACCGCTCGGCCCGCTCGAGTTGTCCGATCAGGGATTGTTCATTCTCGACGGCCTCGACAGCGCGGACCGCCAGGCGATCACCGAAGTGATCCCCGCGCTCCCGCGCTGGATCATTGTCCACCTCATGATCCGCCGCTACCGGCGGCAAGCCTTCCGCCGGTGGCGCACCCGCGAATTCACGTCGCTGAAAACATCATTGGGCGGTCGGCAGGAGGTCATGACCTCGGCCGCACCGCGCGCCGTGTGGGACATCCTCACCGATGTCACCCGGATCGGGGAATGGAGCCACGAATGCCGTCGCGCACGATGGGTCGACGGCGCCACCGGCGCGGCGGTGGGCGCGCGATTCGCCGGCGCGAGCAAATCCGGTGTCATGCGCTGGAGCCGCACCTGCACGATCACCGTCCTGCGGGCACCCCGCGAACTGGCGTGGACCACTCACGGCGGCATCTACGGCGACCACACCGAATGGCGCTACACCCTCGAATCCACCGACTCCGGCACCCACATCGTGCAGACCTACCGCGTCCTCGCCATGCCGATCTGGTTCGACCGCCTGGTCTGGCTGACCACCCCCGCCCACCACGACCGCCGAAACGCCCTGCACGGCGACCTCACCCGCCTGGCCCGCCTCGCGGAAGCGACGAGCAGGGGACCAGCTTGACGGATGCGGTTTTCCGCCTCATGCTGGGTGTATGACACCTGTAAGACAGCCGGTCGGGGGTAACGCCGCGGCAGCTTCGCGGAAGCGGGCAGCCAAGAAGGCCGGGCCGGCCAAGCGAGAAGCGGCGGCCGTTCTGGGACGCAGCAGGTTGGCGCAGGTTCGGCTACGTGACGAGGAGATGCAGGCGCTCGAGGAGGTCATGCAGACTCTGCATCTCGGGTCGACCTCGGATGCCCTGCGCGAAGGACTGAGACTTCTGGCGAAAGAGGCAGCCGAGGTGGGCGCGGCCGAAGAGATCCGGGCCTTCTACCAAGACCGGCGTGCGCCGCTGCCCGACGGGGTCGTCGAGCCGAGTGATTCCGAGCTCGCGGCAGCAGACGATATGCAGTGGTGAGCGCGGGCACGCCGTTGCGTGGCGAGGTCTGGGTGTGCGCCCTGCCTCAGCCGGTGGGGCCGCATCCCGTGGTTGTCCTGACAGTCAACCGGATAGCGGAAGCTCTCACCTCCGTGACCGTCGCCCTGATCACCGGCACATCGGGACCCCGGGCCACACATGTTCCGGTCGGACCCGACTGCGGGCTGACCAAGTACGACGAGTCATACGTGAACTGCTCAGATCTGCATACGGTGGCGAAGCCGCGATTGCGGCGAAAGCTGGGTCTGCTCGCCCCCGGCGAGCTGCGCGGCGTGGAAGACTCGGTGCGTCTGATTCTCGGCCTGCAGCGTTGACCTACTTCCAGCTTCGACCGGTTGGCATGGCTGTCCGTCGATGAGGTTGGCGCGTTCGGCATGAGATTGGCGCATTCTGTCCTTGTCGCTGCCCCGAGGGAATCCGAGACTTACGGTTCGTGTGGTCAGTGTGCGAACGAGGGGAGCATGCGGTGTCGGTTACGAGGGAGAGTGCCACCGCCTATGTGATTTCCGCGCTGGAGGCGAAGGGAACCGCGACCCGGGACGACTTCGACGTCGCGGGGATCGTCGCTGCGTTCCGGGACATCACCGAGGGGTGGGACTTCCACTTGATGGAGCGGGAAACCTTCTGGCGGATCGCCTCGACCTATCTCAGGACGTGAGGCTCCGTGTCGGCTGGGAACCCGCCGACCAGCGCCGGGCCGCCCGGCGCACCGAACCCGCATCGGAGTAGCCGAGGAGTTCGGCCTGCCTGGTGCCGCTGAGCGACTCACTGGACACCGCTCGCGACAATCGGGCGCTGCGAGCCCGATCCAGTTCGGCCCGCCAGGTCGTGCCCGCCTCGGTCAGCCGTCGCTGCAGGGTCCGAGGGCTCATGGTGAGGATCCGGGCGACACTGTTCAGGGAGACCTCCCCGGCCTCGATGGCCTTGTCCACTGCCGCGGCCACCCGTTCGGGCCAGGCCGAGGCGAGGGTCGGCGGGGGTGGCAGCGCGGCGGCCAGCGGACGCAGGACCGCGGCCAGTACCGGATCGGCGGTGGTCAGGGGCAGATCCAGGTCCGCGGCGCGGAAGGTGATCGAATCGGCGGGGGCGTCGAATTCCACCGTGGCGGGACCGAATACGGCGCGAAAGCTGTCAACGCGCTGGGGAGCGGCCTGGCGCAGCGAGACGCGCACGGGGTTCAACGGACCGTCGACGACCAGGCGGGCGCGGCTCAGCACGGCCGACAGTCCCCACAGCTGGGTGTGATCCTTTCCACGGCCATCGCCATCGAGCATCTCGAGATAGAGGGTGGACTCGTTCTCGGTCTCGGCGACCAGGTCGAACCGGTGATTGGTGGTGACCGCGGTGATGTGGGGCCCGCAGGTCGCCAGGCCGGCACCCAGCGTCGGCGCGGACGCGAACAGATAGTCGTACAGGCCCAGGCTGGACATCTCGTAGCGACGAGCGACCTGCAGGGCGACGTCCGGGCCGAGGCGATGTTCGCCGATCTCCCACAACCGGGAGAACGTCGCGCTGGGTAGGTGCACGTCGTCACCGGTCATCGACCAATCCGGGACCCCCGCGTCCCGAATCAGTTGCGCACGATCCAGCCCGGCGGCATCGAGCTGGGAGATGACGAAACGGTGCAGCAAACTCTGGTCGGTAGCCATGGCGACTCCTCGTGGCGGCATGCCGATCCGCGGACCGGTCGCGGTTTCGTCACGCAATGTTCGAAGGCGGGTCCATCATTGCGTAGACCGAACTACGGCGAAAGCGAAAGGCTGATTCGCGCGACGGCTTCCAGCGTTGCTCGCGGCATTCACGGGCCGCGATGCGGATGCCGACAGGCGCAGCGAACTGAGCAAATGACAACACTCTCGATCCAGCGGCCTTTCCACCGCGGCTGTGCGCCGTCGACCGGATCCTCCATGTCGCCGTTGTCGCGGAAGTGCTGGGGTTCTACTCGGGCGGCACCGCTTCGGCCGGCGCGCTCGATGGTGGTGGTGCGGCATCGACCGGGGTGTCTGGATTGGTCGGCAGCGTGGGGGAATCGGGCGGCGGCGTCGGGGAATCGGACGGTGGTGTCGGGGAATCGGGCGGCGGCGGCGAATTCGGAGGCGACGTAGGCGGTTCATGCTGATCGCGGGGAAGCGGTTGACCTGAATCACTGTCCGGCCCTGCGTAATACACAGCTATGACCGGGAAGTCGGTCGAGGTTGCCGGGGCGACTGCTGGAGAATCGTCCTCGGTTGCCCTTGTCGGCGGATCGACCGGATCGAGCACCGCCGGTTGCGACGGTCGCTCGGGTGGTGTCCACATCATCGCGGGCTTCGCCGTCGCGGGAGGTGAGGTCCACTCGCTCACCGAAACCATCGGTGCTGATCCTTCGCCGGCCTCGCGTGGCACCGGCGTGGCTTCTCGCGGGCCAGTGCTGGACCGGTCCAGAAGCCCGGTCGCGGCGCGGCCGTCCGGCTTGGCGGCGCTGTGTTCTGGACCGCTGAGATCGACGCTCGTCAACCCGGCAGCGGCCGAGATGAGGACTGGCGCTGCGATTGTCGCGACGGCCGCCGCGGCCCGTGTCACCGGTCGACGCACCGGCACCATGACGGTATCGGCGGCCGGCCGCTGGGCGCCGAGCAGAGCTGCGCCGAATGCGGCGGACTGCGCCGGTGCTGGTCCGCGGACGACCGGGCATTGCATCGTGTCCGCGAGAGTGTGGGCTACTTCCGGCGGCGTGGCCGCGCCCCCGGCGAGCAGGATCGCACCGAGCTGCCCGCGATGCAGGCCGGCAGTGCGCAAGCACTCGTCGACCAGTGGTAGCGAATCCCGCACGAGCGTGGCGCGGACCTCGCCGGCGAGATCCGGTTCGATCCGGCCACCCGCCGGCTCGTCGGTGTGGGGGCGGTACTGGGTGGGCGCGGGCAAAGCACCGGCCCGGCAACCCCCGCCCAAGGAATAGGACC
>NZ_JBHXMY010000427.1:0-5181 GCF_042720195.1 Nocardia sp. NPDC058497
CAGCCACAGCGTGGTGATCAACTGTCCACGAGTCGGGACGGGCTCGGGGGTGGTCGTGAGGTGGTCAGGGGGGCTCGGGTGGGAGGAGTTCGAGGCGGACGCCGAGGAGGCGGACGGGGCGGTCGAGGTCGAAGCGGTCGATGATGGCCAGGGCGGTGTCGACGATGGTGGGGATGTCGGAGGTGGGCTCGGGGAGTTTTTGCTGCTTGCTGCGGGTGTAGAAGGTTTTGGTGCGGACTGTGACGGAGACGCGGGTGCTGATCCGCTGGTGCTCGATCATCTCCTCGGCGACCTCGGTGGCCAGTCTCGCTACCTCGCCGCGGATCTCGTCCGGGTCGGTGAGGTCGTGTGGGAAGGTCTCGGACTTGCTGCGGCCCACCGGGATTCGCGGGGCGGTCGTGAGCTCGGTATCGCCTTTGCCGTGGCCGAGGACCCACAGGTAGGGGCCGGTGCTTGGGCCGAATTCGGCGGCGAGGCGCTGCCGGTCGGCGGCCATCAGGTCGGCGACGGTGGCGATGTCGAGGGCGGCCAGGCGATGCGCGATCCTGGCGCCGACGCCCCACAGCGCGTCGGTGGGGCGGTGGCCCATCAGCTCGGTCCAGGTGGCCGCGGTCAGCTCGAAGACGCCGGCCGCGGCGCCGGGGTCGTGTTCGGGCTCGGCGGAGGACTTGCCCGCCGACTTGGCGAAACCGGTGGCCAGTTTCGCGGTGAGCTTGTTGTCACCGATGCCGACCGAGCAGGTCAGGCCGAGTTCGATGACGGCGCTGCGGATTTCGGCGGCCAGCGGCCATGGGTCACCGTCGGTGGCGACGAACGCCTCGTCCATGCCCCAGACCTCGACCGCGCCGGCCACCCGGCCGAGCGTCGCCATGATCTCCTCGGAGGCTTCCTCGTAGGCGGCCATGTCCACCGGCAGGAACACACCGTCGGGGCACTTGCGCTGCGCCATCTTCAACGGCATGCCCGCGCGCACGCCGTAGGCCCTGGCCGGGTAGGACGCGCAGGTGACGACCTTGCGCGGCTGGTCGGGATCGCCGGTACCGCCGACGATGACCAGCTGTCCGCGCAGCTCAGGGCGACGCCGGAATTCCACCGCCGCCTGGAACTGGTCGAGATCGACATGCAGCAGCCACTGGGGCACGGTTGAAGTATTACCGCACGGTACCGACAAACCGCCGCAACCTGGCGCGGACGGGTGCGGCACTGGGGTACTCGCCGCACCGGCCGGATGGCAATATCCGTAGCGCGCCAACCGATGTCCCGACCGAGCTCGAAGAACGGAACACCCGATGCCGACCGAAGCCACCACCCTCGACCTCGACCTGGCCCGCCAGGTACTCGCGGCGCAGCCGTTCGCGCGCCTCGTCGGCACCGAACTCACCGAATTCGGGGACGGTGCGGCCACACTGGTCATCGAGATCCAGCCCGAACACGGTCAGCAGTTCGGTTTCGTGCACGGTGGGGTGCTGGCCTACGCGGCGGACAACGCGCTGACCTTCGCCGCGGGCACCGTCCTCGGCCCCAATGTCCTGACCGGCGGCTTCACCATCACTTACCTGCGCCCCGCCATCGGCGAGCGCCTGCGCATCCACGCCACCGTCCTCGGTGCCACCCGCCGCCAGGCGGTCACCCACTGTGACGTCTACGCCGAGACCGAGGGTGAGGAGCCGATCCTGTGCGCGGTCGCGCAGGGGACGACCCGGCGCGTGGAGAAGGACCTCGCCCCGTCCGCCGCGGCAGACGCCGACGAAGACCCGGAATTCGACGACGACGCGGACTTCGACGACGAGTTCGGGGAGGAGCAGGACACCTTCGAGACCGATCAGCTCCCGATCGTCACCGTCGGGCCGGAGGAAGCGCCGCGGTTGCCGCCCACGGTCAGCCGATAGAAAACCTGGCGTAATCGTGCAATCCGGCTCACTGCAATCAGATATCTGACTGCGAAGACGCGAAGTGCACGATTACGCCAGTCCGGCGATCTAGGCCGTGTACGCCAGCTTGTCGGCCGCCGGTTCGGCGATCGGCTCGATGGCGTAGGCCAGGATCTCGGCCACGTCGGCGACGGGACGGACATCCAGGGCGGCCAGCACTTCCGCAGGGACCTCGTCGAGGTCCGGTTCGTTGCGGGCCGGGATGAAGACCGTCTTCAGGCCGGCGCGCTGGGCGGCGAGCAGCTTCTGCTTCACGCCGCCGATCGGCAGGACCCGGCCGTTCAGCGTGACCTCACCGGTCATGCCGACATCACCGCGCACCTGACGATCCAGGGCCAGCGACACCAGGGCGGTCACCATGGTGACGCCCGCCGACGGTCCGTCCTTGGGCACCGCACCCGCCGGGAAGTGGATGTGGATATTCCGGTCGAGGACCTTCGGTTCGATGCCGATCTCCGCCAGGTGCGAGCGCACGTAGGTGAGGGCGATCTGCGCCGACTCCTTCATGACGTCGCCCAGCTGGCCGGTGAGGGTGAGCGAGCGCTCGCCCTCGGCGGCATTGGCCTCGATGTAGAGGACATCGCCGCCCGCGCCGGTGACCGCCAGGCCGGTCGCCACGCCGGGGACCGCGGTGCGTTCCACCGAGTCCGGGGTGAAGCGGGGTCGGCCCAGGTAATCGTTCAGGTTGTCGATGTCGACGGTCAGACCCGTTGCCGCACTGTCGTATCCGAGCGACGGATCGTAGCCGAGACCGATGTCGATCACCTCGGCGCCGGAATCGGGCGCGTCGGCTTCGGACAGCTTCGTCGCCGCCTTGCGCAGCGCCTTGGCGACCAGCCGCTCCATCTGGCGCACACCGGCTTCCCTGGTGTAGTTCGCCGCGATCTCGCGCAACGCCGCGTCGGTGATCGAAACCTCCTGTGCGGTCAGCGCATTGCGTTCCAGCTGCCGTGGCACCAGGAAGTCGCGGGCGATGGCCACCTTGTCGGCCTCGGTGTAGCCGTCGACGGTGATGAGCTCCATGCGGTCCAGCAGCGGACCGGGGATGGTGTCCATGACATTGGCCGTCGCGATGAACAGCACGTTCGACAGGTCGAGGTCCAGGTCGAGGTAGTGGTCGCGGAAGGTGTGGTTCTGCACGGGGTCGAGGACCTCGAGCAGCGCCGCCGCCGGATCACCGCGGAAGTCGGAGCCGACCTTGTCGATCTCGTCCAGCAGGACAACGGGATTCATCGAACCCGCCTCCTTCACCGCACGCACGATCCGGCCGGGCAGCGCGCCCACGTAGGTGCGGCGGTGGCCACGGATCTCGGCCTCGTCGCGCACGCCGCCGAGGGCGACGCGAACGAACTTGCGGCCCAGCGCCTTCGCGACGGACTCACCCAGCGAGGTCTTGCCGACACCGGGCGGACCGACCAGCACGAGCACGGCACCGGAGCCACGTCCGCCGACGACCTCGAGCCCACGCGAGGCCCGGCGCGCACGCACGGCCAGGTACTCGACCATGCGGTCCTTCACCTCGTCCAGACCGTGGTGGTCGGCGTCGAGCACGGCACGCGCGGCCGAGACATCGGTGCTGTCTTCGGTTTTCACCGTCCACGGCAGGTCGAGCACGGTGTCGAGCCAGGTGCGGATCCAGCCGGATTCGGGGCTCTGATCGCTGGCCCGCTCCAGTCTGCCGACCTCGCGCAGCGCCTCGGCGCGCACGTTCTCGGGCAGGTCGGCGTTCTCCACGCGGGTGCGGTAGTCGTCGGCGCCGTCGGGTTCGTCCTCGCCGAGTTCCTTGCGGATGGCGTTGAGCTGCTGGCGCAGCAGGAACTCGCGCTGGCTCTTCTCCATGCCCTCGCGGACGTCCTCGGAGATCTTGTCGGTGACCTCGACCTCGGCGATGTGGTCGGTGATCCACTCGATCTGCCTGGTCAGCCGGACGGCGACGTCCGTGGTCTCCAGCAGTTCGCGCTTCTGCTCGTCGGACAGGTACGGCGCGTAGCCGGCGGTGTCGGCGATGGCGTCCGGCTTGTCGAGCTGGTTGACGATGTCGATCATCTGCCACGCCTCCCGGCGCTGCAGCACCGCGACGACCAGCTTCTTGTATTCGGCGGCCAGCTCGGTGGTCCGCGCGTCGGGCGCCACCTCCTCGACCACCTCGGCCTCCACCCACAGGGCGGCGCCGGGCCCGGTCACGCCGTGCCCGATCCGCGCCCTGCGCTCGGCCTTGAGCACGGCGGCGGGAGCGCCACCGCGCATGCGCCCGACCTGCTCGATCGAGGCGACGACGCCGTAGGAGGCGTAGCCCTCGTCCAGCCGGGGCGCGACGAGCACGGCGCCGGTCTTCCCGGCCTGCGCGGCATCGATGGCGGCCTGCGCGGATTCGTCCAATTCGATGGGCACGACCATGCCCGGCAGCACGATCGGATCGGTGAGGAACAGCACCGGCAGGTTCTGAGCTGTAGTCATGTCGACCCTTCCAAAGTTGAGCTTTGCTGACTCAACCCAGTGCCCTACCTGTTTGTTCCTGCCGGTGCCGTCGTTCACTGACGGCGAACGCAACACGGCCTCCCCGAAGGTGATCCGGGGAGGCCGCGCTGTGCAGGGGAACCGAGCTAGAGGTTCGTGGAGCGGAGTTGTTCGGTGGGCGGGTCGTAGGTGCGGCGCGCGGTGGAACCGCCTGCGCTCATGACGCCGAGGACGGCGCCCGCGATGATCAGGATCGCGGCGAGGATGCCCAGGATGATCGGCAGGGTCTTGCCGAACAGGTCGAGCTTGTCGAGGCTATCCTGGGTGACCGCGATCTGGGACTCGATGGTCTCCTCGTCGAACACGAGGTGCGTCTTCAGCGCGGTGACGTCGACCTGGTTGGCGCTACGGCCGTAGAACAGGTGCAGCTGCTCGCCGCCCTTGAGGACCGCGCCGGTCCTCGGCTCGACCCACACGTCACGGACGTTGGTGTAGAAGCGCAGCATCGTCACGTCGCCGTCGCCCTCGAGGCCCCACTTGGCCGCGGGCAGCGTGAGCTTGCTGGTCGCGGTGGGCGCGACGTCGTGCAAGCTCGTGACCGGGATGGTCTGCCGGAAGTGGTAGACCGGAATCCCGTTGACCTCCGACTCCTCGACGAAGTCGATCGGGGAGGTGGCGCGGGCGTTCAGGTCTAAGTACGGGTAAGACATCGTCTCGGGGCCGCTCGGAAAGCGGTACTGCAGAACCTGAAGGGTTGTCGGATAGGGCACCGACGCGCCGGAGGTGTCGAGGG
>NZ_JBHXMY010000428.1:0-5175 GCF_042720195.1 Nocardia sp. NPDC058497
GGCCAGTACTACATCGATGAGGCGAACGGTGTCCGGTACCCGGTCAAGCCACAATGGGACTTCGGCCATAACAGCGGCTTCGAAAACCGCAAGTATCTCGCCGAAGGCCAGGCGAACGGATGGACCCAAGAAGAGCTCACCGCCTACGTCAATGCCCACCCCGAACGATTCCATGTCGAAGACATGACTGGAAACCGATCGCACCGAAGGGAACCGAAGTAGATGAGCAACCTCGACGAATGGGGCAGGACCGACCTGCACTACGCGGCACGCGACGGCGACGTCGAAGCCATCAACCGTCTGCTGGCGACCGAGGACGTCAACGCTGCCGATATCCACGGGTGGACACCGTTGCACTTCGCCGCGCAGGAGGCGCACCCTGCGGCGATCGAGCGTCTGCTCGATGCTGGTGCCGATATCGATGCGTTGACCGAGAAGGGGATGCCGGCCATCTATTGGGCGGCTACGGCTGCCAGCGGTGACCCGGTGGCTGCGATTCGTCTCCTGCGTGCGCGAGGTGCTGACCCGCGGCGAGAGACGATCCAAACCTATTTTGGTCTCAAGAGCGCGCTGCACTTCATCAACGAAACCGCCAACAATCCGTTGATCCAGGCCGAGTTCGCGGACCTGAAATGAGCGGCGATCCCGACTACGACGCGGCCATCGACGAGATCCGGGCCAAAGCGAACAAGGTTCAGGCGGCCATGGCCAGGGTCCGCGGTACCGGCACGGCTGGAAACGGCGCCATCAGCGCGACCGTCGATGCCGCCGGACACCTGCGGGATTTGAAACTCCCTCGCGATGCTCACCGGCTTGGCGACCGATTGGCCAGCCTCATTCTCGAAGCGGCCGCGAACGCGGAACGGGACGCGGCGACCAAGTCAGCGGCGGCGATGTTGCCGCTGACCGAATACAGCAGGGTCGTGGAGGGGTTGAAGTCGGTGCGTGAGACGTTCGGCCAGCCCGCGGGGCCGACGACTCCGCTGACTGATGCTGAGATCGAGGCCGCCGATGATGCCTACTTCGCCCGCCTCAACGGTGCCGCCGTCTATGACCAGAACTAAGCGCGGCAGCGTGCACCCTGTGTCGTGAACCGAGGATAGGTCCAGGTCAGAACGGTCAGTTGTGCCAGGCTATTGGTGTTCTCGGGCCATGGAGGGGAACCCGTCCAGGCTGGAGGCGCTGCGGGCTGCCCTCGCGGCTGGCGAGGACAGTGGGCCGCCTACCGCGTTCGATTTCGAGCGCTGCATCGAAGAACTCGCGGCGCAGGCAGCCGACGCCGATCTCATGGGTGATTTCCAGGCTGGCCGCCTGATTCGCAGCAGCGAACAAGCCGATGTGTCTGAGCTGCCGTGATCGCTCCGTCAGATGTGGGCTAGATAGTGGCAGCCCCCCGGTGTCGGGCGAAGAAGTGACGGAGTCAGTCGCGCGGATTGGACTGGTGGTTGACGCGCGGGAAGGGAACAACCGTCGCTCCAGGATTCTCTAGTGCGTCGCGGAGCTGCTGGTTCTCGATGGTGAGTTGATTGACAACACGCACTAGCGCGGGAACGTCGCGGCGGAGCTGGGTGAGTTCGGTGTTCTTGTTCTCGATCGTCTTCTTCAGCTTGGCGATGGTCGCCCGCAAATGGGCTTCGAGCTCGGACGGTGCGCCGCGTTCGGCGACTCGGTCGTAAAAGGTCCTTCTTCAGGTCTGTATGCCGTTGTGTCAGAGCATTTCTGGGGATATCGGCCTCCAACGCGAGGGCAACGACGGTCAGGCGCCATTGGATCCAGTCGGGGTGCCTTCGAGGATGAGGTACATGGCGGCGCGGATGCGGTCGCGTTCATCTCGGCGGGACCCGTCCGGCTTTCTTGTCGAGTGTGATGCGGGTGCGATCGTGAGAAGTCGGCATAGTCGCGCAGCCGGGCCGTGTTGCCGCGCAACCGCTCCCCGAGCGGACCAGGAACGTGGAAGGCCTGCTGTAGGTAGTGTCCTCGGTCAGTTCCGATTGCCGCCGTCGAGTGCAGGGAGCACTGCATCGACCCAGCAGCCGCGTAGTTGTCGCCAACCTGTTGGCGACCTCGTCGGGATCAGGCTGTTGCTTGGTGATAGGCGGCGATGATGTCGGCGGCGATGCGCCCGCGGGCCGAGACCGGGTGACCGTTCGTGGCGGCCCAAGCGCGGATGGCGCCTTGTTCGCTGGCGGGTGTGGAGTTCGTGACCTTCGTCGGACGAGCACTGGACGTGGTCGCGTTTGTTCCTCGGATTTTTCGTGCATGCGGGATCCACTCATCGAGTGTCTTGCGCAGGAGTGCGGCGTTGGACACGCTGAGGTCGATTTGGTAGCGAGCTCCGTCGATCCCGAACGAGATCGATTCATCCGCTGGTGTGGTGCCATCGAGATCATCGACGACACTGACTGTCACTTTGCGTGCCATTGCTCGGCCCCATCTGCGTTCGAAAGGTTCGGAAATTCCAACGCTAGCGGTGCACGCTGACAACAAATACCCAATCTCGATGTACGTTGCATCACACTGTATTTCGGATGAAGGTGTCGGATGTCGCGCCGCAACGTCGTGGAATGACGAACAGTTTCGAGCAGTTGCTGGACCTGGATGTGCGACATGTGTCAGGTCGACATGACAGTCGAGTGGGATGAAGAGCTCGAGCAAGACATCGGCATGCCGGCCTTCGCCACATCGTTGCCCGGCCGCGTGATCAACATGTGCGATAACTGCGCAGAGGACGGGGAGCATGCGAGCTGACCGATCTGGCCCAAACGATCGCCGAAAGCGTCGGCAAGTGAAGAGAACTGCGGCGCCGCCGTCGTCTCGAACAAACGCCCACGCATAGTCCTGACGCTGTGAATGCACGTCGTTCAGGCGTGCACACCGCGCAGGAGTTTGCGTGGTCTAGAGTCCCAGATCCGGTCGATTGTCCGGTCCGTTGAGCTCCGCCCCGGATTGTTCCTCGATGCCGAATTCATCGTTGGTGGCATCGTGTTGGCGCCGTGCGCGCTCTTCGAGGCGTCGTTGTGGGCTGGTTAGGGTCTCGCGCCTGGTGTGTTCTGCCCGGTGGCTGGTGAGCTCGGATTCGAGGGTCTGGCGGAGCGCCTCGACGGTAACGTCGCGGGTGATCGCTTCCTCGGCGGCAGCGCGGGCTTGTTTCTCGCTACGGCCCTGATCGTCCGCGGCGGCGGTGCGCTCGGCCCGGGCCGCCAGCTCGTTGGCGTGCCGGTTCGCCGCGCGGGCAACGGTGCGGGCATTGTCGTGTGCTTCGCGGTGGTCACGTTGGTCGCCGACCAGGGTGTTGATGTGGGCCTGCAGGGCGGTTCGTTGTCGGCGCCGTATGACCGGCAGCGCGTCGAGTTCTTCGCGTGCGGTTTTGAGCTGGCTTTCGGTGGCGTGGAGTCGACGGATCGCGGTATCGAGTTCCCGGGCACGAAGCCGCGCGGTGTCGCGGGCAGTGTCAGCGGCGAGCTGGTGCTCAGCCACCACAGGATCAACCTCCATCTCGACAGGGCCCCGCCGGATCGGGGCGAAGAACTCCGCCTCGGTCGCGATGTTGCTCAGGCGCAGCACCAGGCCGGCGATCGCGTCGGCAAGTTCGTTGTCGGACAGGCGTTGGATCGGGTCGAGCACGGGCAGTGGCTGTTCGATGAGGGGATGCTCGGTCAACCACTGCTCGATGACGGCGCGACCTGCCGGGTCCAGTGTCCGCCAGTCCCGACGCAGCATCGCCAACGCGGCAGGCGCTGGATGGGTGTCGGCGATGTGGGCACATCGTGCCGTGAGGTGGTCGGCGGGATCGTGGGCAGGAATCGCTGGCCGGTCGTCGTCGCGGCAAGAGTGGCACAGGCCGTCATCGGAATGCCGCGGCGGCACAGGGACGGTCGCGTTACGGGGCCGCTCAAGGCCGCAGTCGACACATGGCAGACCGACGACAGCTGGCATGGCGGCCAGGTCGTAGTCGATCGCGAAACCCGCGGCTGCCGGTCCCGAGCGACCCGGGTGTTCCGGATCAAGGTCATCGGAGGCTTCAACGGCGTCGACATACGACTCGAACGCGTCCTCACCCGCTGCCCGGATCGGGTCGAACACTGCCGGAGTGATGGTCGGATCGACGTGTTCGGCATGGTCGTAGACCGGGTGGGAATGCCCACGGTTGTGCTCGGGCTCGGGGCGGTAGGTGTGCGGATCGGTCGCCGGTGTGCAGGCGTTGATGAGTTCGCGGTGGTGCGGGAATTGCTCTGCTGCCCAGCGGAGTCGGGCTCGGGCGATGGGGAAGCTGTACCGGTAGAGGGTTTCCGAGACCGCGGTGAGGGCCGTTCGTTCGTCGTCGGTGAGTTCGCTGGCGAACGTCTGGAACGCCGAGATGGCGTCAGCGACTCGTCCGGCGGCGAACAACCTGGCGATGTCCTCGACGGCGGCAGCGATTTCATCGCGAGCCAGATGCCCGTCGACATCGACATCGGGAGCGTTGGCGGTCTCGGTGGTGGTCGGTTCTGGTTCAACGAAGCTGGTCAAGGGTTCGTCCTTGACGACCGGGGTTGCTGGATCAGGCGGAGCAGGAGCTGTGGACGGTGGTGGTGCCGGGGTGTGGTGGTGGAGTGCATCGATGCGCCAGGCCAAGGCGGCGGCGAGTTGGTCGGCGCGCAGCGGGGGAGCGTTGTCGGGTTGCGCGCCTTGCAGGAGTTCGTAGGCGGTGACGAGTAGGTCGCGTGGAGTCCAGATGTTGGTGGCGCGTTCGACGGCGGCGACGACGCGCGGCCACCCGGGTTCGGTGGTGACCTGTTCGGTCATCTCGGTGCCAAGGACGGCTTGCAGATCGGGCAGCCATTCGGGTCGCAGCAGGTCGGTGCCGGTGATGTCGAGGGCTGATGGTTCCAGTTCCAGGCGCGCCCACAACGCGGCGGCGGGCATCTCGTCCGGCAGCGGGCGCAGTGTGGCGGCATCGGTGAGCAGGGTGGTGACGTCGAGTCCGGCGCGGTCGGCGAGGTCGATCTTGTCAGCCACGACAGGCCAGTACGCGTCGGTGCTGATGCGGGGATCGATGCCGTCGACGACGTGTGCCCACCGATTCCGTGGCAGTGTCGGGTCCCCGTAGGCGTCGACAACGCGTTGGTCGAGGCGTCGTTGATGGAGACGTTCGATCTCGGTGTATCACAACCGGCCCGTCGGGCGGGCGGCGGT
>NZ_JBHXMY010000429.1:0-5172 GCF_042720195.1 Nocardia sp. NPDC058497
GGCCGGTCGACTGGCACCGGGAGCCCGCCGCGAAGGGTGTTTAGGTGGAGTTGTGGGTCCTGTCGTCGAAGCGGAACGGGCGATGGAACCAAATCGAGTGGTTCACGGTGGCCGCCAGGATCCGGTCCAGACCCCACGACAGGCCGTGCGTGGTGATGATCGAATCGAGCACGGTGGTGTCGGAGGAGTAGCCCAGCGCGGCCACGTGCAGCAGCGGATCGTCCGGCAGCGCGCCGTCGGTACGCATCCACACGCGGTTGTGGTTGAGCTTCTCGCCGGTGCCCTTGAGGATCCACGCCGGATCGTTGGTGTAGCGCATGTCGACCGGGTGCGGGGCGTTGATGAACATCTCCAGCTTGTCCTCGAAGCCGGCGAAGCTCTCCTCGATCCGGGGCAGTGTCTCCGGATCGGGCACCACAGGGCCCTCGTGGGCGTGCTCGAGGCCCTTGCCCCAGTCCTGGAACGCCGCCAGCATGACGAACAGCTCCTGGCCGTCCTGGCTGGCGGTGACCGTCCGGTTCGCGAGCGCGCGGCCGTCGCGATGCCGCTGCACGTGGTATTCGATCGGCTTCTTCACGTCGCCACCGCGCACGAAATGCGCGTTGATCGCGTGCAGCGGCCGCTCACCGGCGGTGCGTCCGGCAGCGACGATCGCCTGCGACACCAGCTGCCCGCCGAAGGTGCGGCTCCACACCTTCTCGGGATGGTTGCCGAGGAAGACGTCCTCGCCGATCGGTTCCAGGTCGAGCAGGTCGAGCAGCACCCGCAGATCGGGGGACGGCTCGCCCTGCACTGTCTCGACCTCGATCGATCCGCCTGCCGAACTACTCACGACTAGTGGTCCTCCTCGCCGATGCGATGAACGTGGATCAGGTTGGTGGAACCGACGGTACCCGGCGGGGAACCGGCCACGATGACCACCAGGTCACCCTTGCGGTACCGATCCATCGACAGCAGCGCCTGGTCGACCTGATGGATCATCGCGTCGGTGCTCTGCACCATCGGCACGATGAAGGTCTCGGTGCCCCAGGTCAGCGTCAGCTGGCTGCGCACCTCCGGCAGCGGGGTGAACGCCAGCAGCGGCAGGGGGGTGTGCAGGCGGGCCAGGCGGCGCACGGTGTCGCCGGACTGGGTGAAGGCCACCAGTGCCTTGGCGTTGAGCCGCTCGCCGATGTCGCGGGCGGCGTAGGAGATCACGCCGCGCTTGGTGCGCGGCACGTGGGTCAGGGGTGGCACCCGGTGCGTCTCGGACTCCACCGCGGTGACGATGCGGCTCATGGTGCGCACCGCGTCGATCGGCCACGCGCCGACGGAGGTCTCACCCGAGAGCATCACCGCGTCGGCACCGTCGAGCACCGCGTTGGCGACGTCGGAGGCCTCGGCGCGGGTCGGGCGGGAGTTCTCGATCATCGACTCCAGCATCTGGGTCGCGACGATGACCGGCTTGGCGTTCTCGCGCGCCATCTGGATGGCCCGCTTCTGCACCAGCGGCACCTGCTCGAGCGGCAGCTCGACGCCGAGGTCGCCACGGGCCACCATCACCGCGTCGAAGGCGAGCACGATCGCCTCGAGGTTGTCGATCGCCTCGGGCTTCTCCAGCTTGGCGATGACCGGCACGCGGCGGCCGGCCTTGTCCATGATGTCGTGCACCAGCTCGATGTCGGACGGCGAGCGCACGAACGACAGCGCGATGAAGTCCACGCCCAGCTTCAGGGCGAATTCGAGGTCTTCGATGTCCTTCTCGGACAGGGCGGGCACCGACACGTCCATGCCGGGCAGCGACAGGCCCTTGTTGTTGCTCACGGGGCCACCCTCGGTGACCCGGCAGACGACGTCGTTGCCGTCGATGCTCTCCACCGTCAGGCCGACCTTGCCGTCGTCGACGAGCAGGCGGTCACCGGCCTTGGCGTCCTGCGCGAGCTGCTTGTAGGTGGTCGAGACGCGGTCGTGGGTGCCGTCGACGTCGTCGACGGTGATCCGGACCTGTTCGCCGTTGGCCCAGGTGGTGCGGCCGTCGGTGAACCGGCCGAGGCGGATCTTGGGGCCCTGCAGGTCGGCGAGGATGCCGACCGCGCGGCCGGACTCGTCCGAGGCCGCGCGGACCATCTTGTAGTTGTCGGCATGGTCGGCGTGCTCACCGTGGCTGAAGTTCAGCCGGGCCACATCCATGCCGCTTTCGACGAGCTCACGAATACGATCCTGGGTGGCCGTAGCCGGTCCGAGGGTGCACACAATCTTCGTCCGTCGCATCACGGTTCAAAGCCTAGTACTCCCCCGCCTCTCCGCGTACTTTGCCGGTCGGGGGTGTAAGGCCCTACCCGACCGGACCGGCGGAAATCGACGGGGCACGGGCCGGGCGTTCCCGACAAGTTACCCATGTGTTCACGAAACCAGTTGTCACCGAACCGCGACGTGCCTGGACAGCCGCGTTTCCAGGCGGGTCTGGCCGACGCCCAGGATCAGGCAGATCACCCAGTAGTAGAGGGCCGCGACACCGTAGAGGGCGAAGAAGTCGAAGGTCGGAGCGGCAGCCAGCTGGGCAGTGCGCAGCAGTTCGGTCACCAGGATGGTGGAGGCCAGCGAGGTGTCCTTGACGAGGGAGATGAGCGTGTTCGACAGCGGCGGCACGGCGATCCGGGATGCCTGCGGGAACACGACGTACCAGAGTGTCTGCGGATACGTCATGCCCAGCGACTCGGCCGCCTCCCACTGCCCGTGCGCGACGCTCATGATCGCCGATCGCACCACCTCCGCGGCGTAGCCGCCGACATTGAGGCTGAACGCGATCACCGCCGCCGGGAACGGGTCGATGACGATCCCGAACTGCGGCAGCGCGTAGAACACGATGAACAGCTGCACCAGCAGCGGGGTGCCGCGGATGATCGAGATGTAGAAGCGGGCGGGCAGCGACAGCACCCGCTTCGACGACATCCGCGCCAGCGCGACCCCGACCGCGATCGCCAGGCCGAGGACGAAACTGATCGCCGTCAGCGGCAGCGTCGCGGTCACCGTGGCCTTCAGCATCGGCCATAGGTTGTGCCAGATCAGCTCCCTGGTTGCGGGATCCATCCGCTATTGGCTGACGTCGGTGCCGAAGTACTTCTCCGACAGCCTGGTCAGCGTGCCGTCGGCGCGCAGCTGCTCGAGTGCTTTGTCGATATCGGCGATCAGCGCGGCGTCGTCCTTGCGGGCGGCGAAGGCCTGCTTGCTGGTCTCGCCGGTCTTCGCCGCGATCTTGATGCCGGTGTCGCCGGTCTTCTTGGTGTACTCACCGACCGCCAGGGTGTCGTTGACGGTGGCGTCGACGCGACCGGACTTCAGCAGCTGCACGGCCTGCACGAAGCCTTCCACCGCTTCGACTTTCGCTCCTGCGCCCGCGGCGACCTTGCTCCAGTTGCTGGTCGAGGACTGCGCGGTGGTCTTGCCCGCCAGATCGGCCAGCGAGGTGATGGTGGTGTTGTCGGCCTTGGTGACGATCACGCCCTCGGAGGTCGTGTAGGGCTGTGACAGCGAGTACTTGGCCGCGCGCTCGGGATTGACGGTGACCTGGTTGGCGACCAGATCGAAGCGCTGGGACTCCAGGCCGGCGAAGATCGAGTCCCATGGCGTCTGCACGAATTCGACCCGCTTGCCGAGCTTCTCGCCGATAGCCCGCGCGACCTCGACGTCGTAGCCGGTCAGCGTGCCGTTGTCCTGGTAGCTGAACGGCGCGTAGGTGCCTTCGGTACCCACCTTCAGCACATTCGGGTCGGCATCGGACGCGCAGGCCGACAGGCCCGTCGCGGCGACCACGGCGAGTACGGCGGCGGCAAGTAGTTTGCGCACGGTCAATCCCTTCCTTCGCTGCGCATCAGGCACGCGCAGGCCAAGCGACGCTACGGCGCCGCCACAGACGGACACAGAGTATCGCTCACCGTGATCGGAATTCCGGTGGGGAAACGCAAAACGGGCACTCCCTGTGAGAGCGCCCGTTCAGGGAGTCGTGGTCGTTCAGTCGCGGAGGGGGCGGCCCAGCGGGTCGGGAACTTTACCGGTGAGCATCAGGATTCCGTCGATGAGCGGCCATACCCAACCCAGGCAGCCGAGCGTCAGGACGGTCACGGCGATCTGGGCGCAGGCGATGCCGTTGTACCCGAGGTAGAAGCGACCAACGCCGAACCCACCCAGGAAGATCTGCAGCAGACCGGCCGTCAGCTTCTGCTTGTCCGAGAACGGGACGCCGTACATGTCGCGGCCGTACGGCGCTTCCGGATCGGCCGGGTTGTAGCCCTGCGGCATGGCGCCGTACGGCGCGGCGCCGTAGACGGGCTGAGGCTGGGCGTACGGGTCGGCGGGCTGACCGTACTGGGGCTGGCCGTACTGCGGCTGACCGTACCCCGGCTGCTGCTGGCCGTAGCCCGGCTGCTGCGCGTACGGGTCCGAGGGCTGGCCGTAGGCAGGCTGGCCGTAGGCAGGCTGGCCGTACTGCGGCTGCGCGCCGGAGTCGGGCTGCTTGCTCAGGTCGGGGCCGTACTGGGGATTGGGGTTGTAGGGGTCGGTCACTCATGCCTCCATCATTCGTGCGGGTACCCGTCGTGGCCCCCGGCCAGTGGCGATCGGCCGAACGGCGGTGCGCCCGCGACGATCACCGGCCATTGTGGTCATACGGACCGGCTGTTGTCTCCTCGGGTCCCCTGCGATCAGTCCTCGCCACTTTGCCCGGAATATCGCGACGGGCGCCCGGAATGTTGCCGGACGCCCGTCGAATTCAAGGGGAAGGCCCCCGATCAGGCCTTCTTCGCGCCGGATTGCTCCGGCGCGGCGGTGTCTGCCGCGTCGGCGGTGTCTGCCGCACCGGCGGTGTCTGCCGCACCGGCGGGCGTCGCGTCGGCGGCGATCGGCGCCGGGTCGGCCTTCTTCAGCTCCGGCTTCGGATCAGCGCTGTCGGCCGCGTCATCGGTGGAGTCCTTCGCGGTGTCCTCGGTGGAATCCGTTGCCTCGGTGGACTTGTCGGCCGCGGCGGCGTTGCCTGCCGCCCCGGCGGCACGCAGCGCCGAGAACTGCCACCCGCCCCCCCCCCGGGGGGCGCCCGCGGGGGGCGGGGGCCGCCACGACCGAGGCGCTGCTGCGGATCGCGCGGGTGCAGTGGCGTCCGGAACCGGCGCAGGGCAGCTCGCCCGACTCGGATAAGAC
>NZ_JBHXMY010000430.1:0-489 GCF_042720195.1 Nocardia sp. NPDC058497
CCCAGCGATATATATTCTGAGCCCCTCTGTTCCCCCCCCCCGCCCACACAGTGGTGGGGCGCGCCGGTTTTTCGCTGTTGAGGTGCTATTTCGTGACCTATCCGGAACTCCGGCGGAGACGAATGTCCTTCGGAAGCGGTACATACGGGACTACGAGGACGGTGCGGCACAGTGGACGCGGACGGCGGTTCATCGGGTGAACCCGGACAGGAACCGGTACTGCCGGACCGTGCACGGATGATGCGGGCGGTCTGCGGTTTCGCCGGCGACGGCGATCCCGTCCTGCGGGCCGCGCACGAACTGGCCGTCCTGCACGAACGCCGCGAGCAGCTCGTGCCGGGCGACACGAGCGAGATCGATTGGGAGCGGGCACGTCTGGTCTGCGAGATCGACCGCTGGGTGGTCATCCGCTCCCCCCGGCCCGGGGGGGGGGGGGGGGGGGGGCCCGCCGCGCGCGCCGCGCGGCCCCCGGGGGGGGGGGCCCCAGGC
>NZ_JBHXMY010000430.1:499-5159 GCF_042720195.1 Nocardia sp. NPDC058497
TTTGGTGGGGGGGGGGGCGTGTGTGTTTGGGTATAGGTCCGGGGGGTGGTAAACGCGCCCCCCCGGGCGCGCTCCGCGGGGGCCTTTGCACCCCGTCTGATGGGGGCCGGTCGTCGATCGCATGGCCCACTTCGCCGCCCTCACCTACCGCGCGCTCGCCTGCGGTGCCGAGCCCGAACTCCGCGCCGCGCAACTGCGCTTGCACGAACTGGGCTGCGGCTACGACGATCTGGTCGTCGAGGTGGCCAGCGGCGCGCGCAGGCTACCTGACGGCCCCGAGGACGACGCGCCGGAAAGCGGTGGCGCACAACCAAGCCGCAATCGCCCACGCACCGAATAACAGGTGGTGCGCTGCCCGAAAGACCGGCCACGGAACCGGCGCACCACCGCACCACAGCCGCGCCAGGGTCTCAACCCACCCTCCCCCAGGTCGGCGCGGCACACGGACCCCGCTCCTCGGGCGGCGGGGCCCGTTCCCCCGGCCCTCGCCACGACCACGGCTCGCCGTCCACACACGTTCAACCGGCACGCGTACCGTCCCGGTAGACGGCGGCCGGAGCCGGCGATGCTCGAATCCTCGACCGCACACCGCGTGGCTGGTCAACGCGACCTCCGCCACCGGGCCGCCTGCCGCGGACCATCGCCCTCACCAACGACCTGCGCTGGGGCTGATCGGCCTCGACACCACGCGCCATCGGGGCGGCACACCCGTCGAAACCGGATGAGCCGCCCGGCGCTGACGCCTATCAGAACAGTCGCAGGGCTACCAAACGCCAACGATCCTTGGTGAATTCGATGCGACCCGCGATCGCGAGGGTTCGCGGGCCGCGCTGATAGGAGGCGAAGATCTCGGCGGCGCCCAGCTCGGTCGCGGTCACCCGCACGTGTTTGACCGTGGCGGCGCCGAGGCTGCGGCCGGGGGCGAGGTCCTGGGTGAGCATGGTGCGCACCGATTCCAGGACCCGCGGGTCGGTGACCGGGCGCAACTGGTCGGGCTTTCTGCGCCGGTCGACGACCTCGAGCACCAACCGCACCGACTGCTCGGCGAATCGCTGTGCCTCGGCAACGGATTCGGCCTCGCCGCGCCTGCCCTGTGTACACGACGCGCTGACCGCCCGGCGCACACCGAACGGCGCACCACCGGTGGCTCGACGGCGCACCGAACCCGGATGTCGCTGCGGCACAGCGATATCCACCGCAGCCCGCTGAGATCGCGACGACATTGCCGCTGTTTCGAGGCCGGGCTCGCAATGCGGCGCACGCGCCAACGACATTCGCTCCGTAGACATCACTCGTCCCCTTCGAGTCCGCCCACCCACTCCCCAGTGCTGGCGCACAGCATGCCACGGGGGTCCGACAAGCGTCCGGGGAATTCAGAACAGGGTCATCGGTTCGTCGGGCTCGGGAGTGGGCTGCGGCGGGAGCTCCGGCACGATGGCGCCGACCGCGTCGTGGAAACGGCGGGCCAGCCCGCGCGCGGCGGCATTGTCGGGAGTGTGCACGAACACCGTCGGTGAGCGGCCCTCGCGCAGCCACTGTGCGACCGTCTCCACCCACGGCTGCCAGCCCGCGACAGTGCGGTCCTCGTCGGCGCGCCCGTGGTAACGCACGATCGGATACTCGGTCAGTGCCCGCATCCGCCGCGGCACCCGTGGCTTCTTCGCGCGCGCCTCGTACTCCGACGGGTCGCCAGGTGGTCCGTCGAACAGGACGGTCGTGTCGAAGGGCACCCACTCGGCACCGATCCGGCCCAGCACCCGTTCCAGCTGCACCGCGGCGCGCTCGTCGGTGAAGAACGCCGGATGACGCACCTCGACCGCACACCGCAGCCCGGCGGGCAGGTCACGCTGGAACCGGGCCAGCGCACCCAGATCGGTCGGCCCGAACGAGGCGGGCAGCTGAATCCACAGGGCGTGCACCCGCGACCCGAGCGGCGCCATCACGTCGAGAAAGGCCGACAGCTCGGCGTGCGCGTCGACGAGCCTGCGCTCGTGCGTGACGGCACGCGGCGGCTTGAGCACGAACCGGAAATCCAGCGCCGTCTGCCGGGCCCACGACTCGACGGTCGAGGCCGACGGCGTCGCGTAGAAGGTGGTGTTGCCCTCCACAGCACCACAGTGCCCGGCATAGGCGCGCAGCCGCTCCCCCGGCGCGGGCAACCGCTGCTGCCACTGCGGATGCGTCCACATCGCACACCCGACCCGCAGCTCACGCACAGGCCGACGGTAGTACAGCGATCGACCGCGCCTAAAATGAGACCGGTTGCCACCACTCGCCCCGTGAGCGTGCCCCGGTGCGCGCACGACGGAAAGGGCCTGTGATGGCGATTCTCACCAGTGAACGGCCCCGTGCTGTCTCCGGCACACGGACCCGCGCGTGGCTCGGTGTTTCCGCGGCGATGGTCGCGATCGCGTGGGGCGGCAACGAGTTCACCCCGCTGCTGGTGATGTACAAGAGCCACGGCCTGCCGCTGACGGCGGTCGACCTGCTGCTGTTCTACTACGTCCTCGGCATCGTGCCCGCGCTGCTCATCGGCGGCCCGCTCTCGGACCGGTTCGGCCGCCGCCCGCTGATGCTGCCCGCCCCGCTGATCGCGGCCGCCGGTTCGCTGCTGCTCGCGGCGGGCGCGGCCTCCGTCCCGATGCTCGCGGCCGGGCGGATGCTGTGCGGCGTCGCGCTCGGACTGGCGATGGCGGTCGGCGGCAGCTGGCTCAAGGAGCTCTCCCAGCCGCCCTATGCCGCGGCCGCCGCCGGTGTCGGCGCTCGCCGCTCGGCCATGAGCCTGACCGCAGGGTTCGCGCTCGGCGCGGGCGTGGCCGGTGTGCTGGCGCAGTGGGGGCCGCTGCCCGATTCCACCGCCTATCTCGTCAACGCGGCGCTGTGCGTCGCCACTGCGGTCTGGGTGGCCAAGTCGCCGGAAACGGTGACGCGACAGCCGAATCCGGGCAGGCTACGCGACGATCTGAAGATCCCGGCCGCCGGGCACCGCCGCTTCCTTCGGGTCGCGGTGCCGATCGCGCTGTGGCTGTTCACCGCCAACGCGACCGCCTACGCCGTGCTGCCGACGCTGATGCTGCCGCGCGTGCAAGGCGCCCCGATCGCCTTCTCCGCTCTGGTCACCATGGTGACGCTGGGCTGCGGTTTCACCATCCAATCGGTCGCCCGGCGGATCGACCGGCCCGGCACCGCCCGCGCCGCGGTCCTGGCCCTGGTGCTGCTCACCGCGGGCATGGTGCTGGCGTCGTGGACGGCGGCCACCCTGAGCATCTGGGTGACGCTGCTGACCGCCGTCGTGCTCGGCAGTGGATACGGCATCGGCCTGGTCGCGGGGTTGCAGCAGATCGAGCGGATCGCGGGTCCCGGTGATCTGGCCGGGCTCAACGCCGTCTTCTACTCGGTGAGCTACCTCGGCTTCGGTGTGCCCGCCGTCCTGTCCGCCCTGCACGGCAGCTTCGGCTTCGGCTATCCCGCCATGTATCTGGTCGTCGCGCTGATCGCCGCGGCCTGCCTCGCGCTGGTCGCCGCGAATTATCGCGAGCCGGTCGCCGCCGCCCCGGTTGTCCGGCCGGAGCCCAGCGACAGCGAGGTGCGGGCATGACCGCGAACCCGGTCGAGACCTTGCGCCGCTGGCAGGATTCCGGCGCGATCTGGCGGGTGCTCGCCCGCCGCGCCGACTCGGTGACCGTCGGCCTGTTCGAATGCACCGGCGGTCAGGAGGTCGACCGGTTCACCTCCGCCGATCCGGCGCTGCTGCGATTCCTCGGCGAACGCACCAGCAGCGAAGACTGACCGCCGGGCGGGTGCCGGGCTAGGCTGGTTGCCGTCATCGCTTCACATCACGTCGGCCACCGCGGCCGGTTCGCTCGGTGAGGAGAGATCATGTCGGCACCTACCCAGGGCCTGTCCGCGGGAACGTGGGTCATCGACCGCAGCCATTCGGCTCTGCAGTTCTCCGTGCGCCATCTGATGGTGAGCAAGGTGCGCGGACGCTTCACGATCTTCTCCGGCGCGCTGGCCGTCCATCCCGACGGCACCGCCGACACCGTGGTCGAGATACAGGTCGATTCGGTCACCACCGACAACCCGCAGCGCGACGAGCACCTGGCCACCGCCGACTTCTTCGATGTGGCCCACTATCCCGTCGCCACGTTCAAGGCCACCGACTTCCGTCCCCTCGGCGACGAGTTCGAGGTCACCGGTGACTTCACCATCCGGGGTACCACCCACCCGGTCACCCTGCACGTGGAATTCCTGGGCGCGGGCCCCGGCATGGGCGACGCGCCGGTCGCGGGCTTCACCGCCACCGCGACCATCAACCGCCGTGATTTCGGGATCACCACCGAGATGCCGATGGCCAACGGCGGCGTCGTGGTCGGCGACAAGATCGCCCTCACGCTCGACATCGAGGTCGGCCTACAGAGCTGACCGGCACCGAGTACAGGAGGGCGCATGGCAGGACGTCGTTTCCTGGCCGGATTCGCAGCCGGCCTCGCGCTGTTCGTCGCGGCCGGTAGCGGTTCGACCGCACCTGGATCCGAATCCAGCGCCACGCTCGCGCCCAACTACGGCAAGGACCTCGGCGGCGGCCTGTGAACCGAGACGACGACACAGTGCCCTTACCGCGCCTGGTACCCCCCAGGCCCGGACTGCCGACGCGTTG
>NZ_JBHXMY010000431.1:0-2567 GCF_042720195.1 Nocardia sp. NPDC058497
TTTGCCGGGCTTGGGTCTACTGGGGAAGATCTGAGCTTTCGGTTAATGCTCAGCGATTGTCGGCGTACCTCGGAACTGGCCCTAGTGCCGGTCTTGCGTAGACCGGCGAGCCTCGGCTGAGGTGGTCGGGTCAGGCCGCGGTCCTGCTCAGCCACGGGTGATCGGGGTGGACCCGCGTCAGCCAGGACGACAGCCGGGCGCGCCGGTCCTCGGACAGCAGCGGCAGGATCCGGCGGAAATCGGCGTCGTCCTTGGCGCGGTTGGCCTTTGCCTTGAACAGCAGGACCACCTCCGGGATCACATAGGGGATGCCGGACGGGGTGGTGAGGATCAGCTCGGCGTAGGGGAGGGTGATCGTGGGGTCGCGTCGGCAGATCCAGGTGTCGCCGCGGTGTGGTTCGCGGAAGACGTCGAGGTGGAACGCGCCGGTGAACGGGTCGCGTAGCCAGGCCTGGTGGAGGTCGGTGCGGTCGGCGGCGTCGGCGTAGGGCCAGAGGTGGCCGTCGCCGACGATGTCCCATTCGTATTCCGGGAACGCGGCCGCGATCTCGGGGAAATCCGTTCGGGGGACGGTGATTTCGATGTCGGCGTGGGCGCGGGAGATGCCGCCGGCGAACAGTTCGACGGCCCAGCCGCCCGCCACCGCCCACGGCGCCGTGCAGGTACTCAGGCGGGCGGCGACCACGCTGGGGGTCCACGGGTCCCAGCGGCGATCGGCTTCGGTTGCGGTGATCGGACGTGCGCCGTCCGGCGAGCTCATGCCTCCATCATGTCCACCGGCGCGGGCCGCGCAAGGCTGTTGTGGCCGATGGTGATCGAGGTGAGACGGGTTCGTGAGGAATCAGCGACGGCGGTCCATGAGCCAGGCCAGGGGACGGCGGTGATGCGGGCGGGCGCGGTTCTCCCAGCGCGGGTTGTCCTCGTCGCGGCGGTAGACCGCGAGCTTGCCCGCGATGGTGAAGCGCAGATCGCTTGCGGTGCCGACCACTTCACCGTCGGCGGCCACCGCGACGGGAGTGCGCACGCTGACCGGCAGCTCGTGCATCTGGCGTTCGCCGTAGACCCGGCTGTGCCCGATCGCGGCCAGCATCAGCGCGATGACCGCGCGGGTGCGGGAGAACCGCACATCGGCGCGCAGCCAGCGCACGTCGAGCAGGCCCTCGTCGAGCCGGGAGCGGAACGCGGGGACGGCGCCGTGCGGGTGGTACGGGCCGTTGCCGACGAAGAGGAACCACAGATCGTGCCAGCGGTCGTCGAGGCGGATGCGGATCGGTTCGGCCTGGTGCAGCGTGACGATCAGCGCGGCCGCGAACGCGGGCCACTTGCCCCAGCGGTCCTCCCACTTCTCGCGCAGGCGGACCAGATCGGGGTAGGCGCCGATGCTGGCGGTGTTGATCAGGTAGTGGGTGCGCGGACCGTCGGCGGTCTCGAATTCCACTGCGGCGACGTCGACTTCGACGGCCTCGCCCGCGCCGGTCGCGTCGGCGACCTCGCGCAGGTCGTAGACGCCGAGATCGCGGGCGAAGTGGTTGAGGGTGCCCGCCGGGACGACGACCAGCGGCAGGTCGTTGCGGAGTGCGACGGCGGCGGCCGCGGCGATGGTGCCGTCACCGCCCGCCGCGCCGACCGCGACGATCGACGGATCGAGCGCCTCCTGCAACAACTCGGCGGCGTCGCGATCGGGCTCAGTGTGCACCAGTGTCGCGGCGGGCAGGGCCTCGGCGATGTCGGGGGTGGGGTCGTAGGCGGAGTCGCCCGAACGCGGATTGATCAGCAGCAGTAAACCTTTGCCGTCGACCAGCGCGGGGGCGTGGCGCACCACGCGCGCCTCGGCCTCGTCGGATTCGCGGATCGGCCACCACCGGCGGGTGGCCAGCGCGACGCTGGTGCCGACGGCGGCGCCGACCAGGACGTCGGAGGGCCAGTGCGCGCCGGTGTGGACGCGCGAATAGGCGACGGCGGCTGCCACCGGGGCGATGGCCAGCGCGGTGCGCGGGCTCTCCAGCGCGACGGCGGTGGCGAAGGCCGCGGCGTTGGCGCTGTGGCCCGACGGGAACGACGACGAGAACGGCTGGTCGATCAGCCGGCGGCTGTGCGGCATGAGCTCGGCCGGTGGACGGCGGCGCGGGATCAGCGACTTGAGCACCAGATTCACCGTGAAACTCGACCCGGCCAGGGCGATCGCCCCGCGCAATGCGGCGCGTCGCGGCGGGCCCGGTTTCACCGCCAGCAGCGCGGCCGTCGCCAGCCACAGGCCGCCGGTGTTGGCCGACCTGGTCAGCCGCAGCATGCCGCGATCGGCCGCCGACTCCGGAATCCGGGACACCGCCCGGCTCATGACGACGTCCGCGCGGGCGACCCTGCGGAACCTGCGGCCGTACAACTCACTCACGGTCACGACCTTACAGCCGTTGCCGATCATCGGCTTTCGGTAAATCGGGCCCGATCATCCCGGCCGGCGCCGGGTGCCGGGGCCCGGGTTGGTGGCGGGGGGCAAACCCCCCCGGGGGGGTAGCCCCCCAACCCCAGCCACACGCCCCCCCCCAGTGTACACCCCCCCCCCCCCC
>NZ_JBHXMY010000431.1:2577-5158 GCF_042720195.1 Nocardia sp. NPDC058497
GCGGGCGGGCGCGGGTTCGGGGGGGCGGGTTTGGGGGGGGTATCGCAATCCGCCGTGGGCGATTCACCGGACAGCGACTGCAGCAGGCAGCCGACGTTGATCCCGCCGCCCGAGCCGGACGGGCCGAGGAAGTCGAGGCTGCCGGTGTCGGCGTGGGCGACGGGACTCGCCAAGAGCAGGGTCGCGGAGACAAGCAGCGCACCCGCGCCGACCGTACGGAGGTTCATGACCGCAGATCCTCGCACCGGCGACCGGTCGGCGGAACCCTGCGCGATGCCCCCGATTCCAGGGGCTACCCGCCGAATCGGGAGGTTCGCGCGGCGCGGGGATCGACCGATAAGCTCGGGCCCATGACCGACAACGCGCTGCTCGAGGGCCCCATCCACGCTGTCCACGTCGAGCTCGGAGCCACCTTCGCTCCGTTCGGCGGGTGGGAGATGCCGGTGCAGTACGGCGGGACCGTCGGCGAGCACACCGCCGTGCGCACTACGGTCGGCCTGTTCGACGTGAGTCACCTGGGCAAGGCGACCGTCGCGGGCCCCGGTGCGGCGGCGTTCGTGAACTCGGCGCTGACCAACGACCTGGCCAGGATCCAGCCGGGCAAGGCCCAGTACACGCTGTGCTGCGCGGCCGACGGCGGCGTGATCGACGACCTGATCGCCTACTACGTCGGCGAGGACGAGGTGTTCCTCGTGCCGAACGCCGCCAACACCGCGGCCGTGGTGGCCGAGCTGCGGAAGGTGGCGCCTGCCGGGATCACCGTGACCGACGAGCACCGCGAGTACGCGGTGTTCGCGGTGCAGGGCCCCAAGTCGACCGAGGTGCTCGCCGCGCTCGGCCTGCCGACCGACATGGAATACATGGCCTACGCCGACGCCGAGTGGGACGGCCGCCCGGTGCGCGTGTGCCGGACCGGCTACACCGGCGAGCACGGCTACGAGCTGCTGCCGCGCTGGGACGACGCGGAAGCGGTCTTCCGCGCGCTCACCGAGCAGGTGCTGGCGGCCGGTGGGCAGCCCGCCGGGCTGGGCGCGCGTGACACGCTGCGCACCGAGATGGGCTACCCGCTGCACGGCCACGAGCTGTCGCTCGACATCACCCCGAACCAGGCGCGCACCGGCTGGGCGGTCGGCTGGAAGAAGCCGGAGTTCTGGGGCAAGGCGGCGCTCGAGCAGGAGAAGGCCGACGGTCCGCGGCGCACGCTGATGGGCCTGAAGGCGCTCGATCGCGGCGTGCTGCGGCAGGGGCAGAGCGTGCTGCGCGACGGCGAACCGGTCGGGGAGACCACCTCGGGCACGTTCTCGCCGTCGCTGAAGGTCGGCATAGCGCTGGCCCTGCTCGACACCACGGCGAAGCTGGAACCCGGCGACGAGGTGGAGGTCGACGTGCGCGGGCGCAGGCTGCGCTGCGAGGTGGTCAAGCCGCCGTTCGTCGACACCAAAACGAAGTAATTCCGCGCAATGGATAGGATCGCATCATGACAGTCGCTGCACAGTTCACTCGTATTCCGCATCCGGCGCCCCGTTCGGCGCAGCAGCGGGAAGAGGTACTGGCGGCCCCCGGTTTCGGGCGGTTCTTCACCGATCACATGGTGTCGATCGACTACGCCGACGGCGAGTGGGGCAACGCGCGGGTCGAGCCGTACGGCCCGCTGTCGCTGGACCCGGCGACCATGGTGTTCCACTACGGTCAGGCGATCTTCGAAGGGCTCAAGGCCTACCGTCAGCCCGACGGCAGCATCGCCACCTTCCGGATCGATGCCAATGCCGCGCGTTTCCGCCGCTCGGCGGCCAGGATGGCGATGGCCGAACTGCCGGACGAGCTGTTCGTCGAATCCGTGCGTCAGCTGCTAGAGGTCGACGCCGGCTGGGTGCCCGCCGCCGGTGGCGAGGAGTCGCTGTACCTGCGGCCGTTCATGTTCTCCACCGAGTCGGGCCTGGGCGTGAAGCCCGCCTCGGCCAACAAATACCGGCTGCTTGGCTCGCCCGCGGGCGCGTACTTCCCGCGTGGTGTGAAGCCGGTGCGGGTGTGGCTGTCGACCGAGTACGTGCGGGCCGCGCCCGGCGGCACCGGTGAGGCGAAGGTGGCGGGCAACTACGCCGCCTCGCTGCTGGCGCAGGCACAGGCCACCGAGAAGGGCTGCGACCAGGTCGTGTGGCTGGACGCCTGCGAGCGCAGCTACGTCGAGGAGATGGGCACGAACAACCTGTTCTTCGTGTTCGGCACCGGTTCCGAGGCCCGGCTGGTGACCCCGGAACTGTCCGGTTCGCTGCTGCCGGGCATCACCCGCGACTCGCTGCTCACCCTGGCCGCCGATTCCGGGTACCCGGTCGAGGAGCGCAAGGTGTCGGTCGAGGAATGGCGCAAGGGCGCCGAATCCGGTGAGATCAGTGAGGTTTTCGCGTGCGGTACCGCCGCGGTGATCACGCCGGTCGGCTGGGTGAAGTCGGCCGAGGGCGAGTTCAGCATCGGCGGCGGCGAGCCGGGTGAGGTGACGATGGCGCTGCGTGACACGCTGACCGGCATCCAGCGCGGCACCTTCGCCGACACCCACGGGTGGATGCACACGGTGTAGGCACTG
>NZ_JBHXMY010000432.1:0-5131 GCF_042720195.1 Nocardia sp. NPDC058497
GACCCAGTAGAGGCTGAGTAGTTGCAGGTCGGGGACCTCGCGGGCATGGGAGGTGCGCACGAATGCGACGGATTCGAAGGAGGAACCGGCCGCCCACGACGAACCGGGACGACATCGTTCCGCCGCCAGTCCGCGCAGGAAATACGGCGCCGTGGGCTTGCGCAATGCCGATTTCATCTCGAAGGAGAGGGGGACGAAAAGGTGGTCGTGCAGGTTGTCGCCGACCGGCAAGTCCGCCTTGGCGGCGATACCCTGCTCTTTCAGATGCGCGGCGGGGCCGATCCCGGACAGCTGCAAGATCTGCGGCGACCCGAACACGCCGGCCGATACGACGACCTCGCGCGAGGCCCCGATCACCTGCTTGCCGCCGTCGACCAGGATCTCCACGCCCGTCGCGCGGGATCCTTCGATGACGACCTTCGTCACCGTCGTCTCCGTGAGCACGGTGAGATTGGGCAGCGGATCTTCGTGCAGGTAGCCCTTGGACGCGGAGTACCGCACACCGTTCGCGGCGCTCTGCTGAAAAACCGCGACACCTTCCTGGCTCTCGCCGTTGTAGTCATCGATCTTCGGCACACCGAGGCGCGTCGCGGTGGCATCCATGAACGCGCGCGCCGCGTCGGTGATGGTGTGCTGGCGGGTGACCTTGATCGGACCGCCAGACCCACGTAATGCGCTCGCCCCGCCCTCCCAGTCCTCCATCCGTCGGAAATATGGCAGGACGTCCGCGTAGGCCCACCCGTGACAGCCTTCGGCGGCCCAGTCGTCGAAGTTCTTCCGGTTACCCCGGACGAAAAGCATCCCGTTGACCGAACTCGACCCGCCGAGTATCCGGCCGTGCCTCATGGGGATCGTGCGGTCGAGCGCATGGCGCTGCGGTGTCGACTTGTCGCCCCAATCGAACAGCTTCTTCAGCTGCGGCGTCGAGTGGATGACATTGATCGCGCCCGGAATCCGGAACATCATCTTGGCCCAGCCCCTGTCGTCCGCCCCACCCGCTTCGAGCAGCACCACGGACGCGCCGCTTTCGGCGAGCCGGCGCGCGACGGCACAGCCCGCGCTCCCAGCCCCTACAACGACATAGTCGGCCTCTGTCACCGTGTTCTCCGGTCGGGAGTCGACCCAAAACGACCTTCGGATTCTATCGCGATCTACTTCGCGCCAGAAGTCGGCTGACCTCGGTGGACTTCGGGCGAGCCTCGTTAGCATCGGTGTGCGCGACTGCCGGTGTCGTGGTGGCCGTTTCTGATCGGAGGAATCGTCGTGGACGGTCTGGCGGTGACATCCCGGGGGTTGCGTTCTTCCGGGCGTGGAGTTGCGGTGCTCGTGGCGGCGGCGGTGTTGCTCGTGGTCGCGTTCGTGCTCGTTCCGGGGATGGTGGCGGGATGGGGATCCGACGGCGGGATCGGCGACGAGGGGGAGCTTCGGGGTGCGCTACGGGTGGCGTTCGTCGGGTACTGGAGTTCGGGTGCGGGCGAGTTCTCGCCCGCGCTGGATGAGGTTGTGGAGTACTGGTTTCGGTATCACGTGATCAAAGCGCTGATCGCTGTTGTGCTGCTGGGTGTTCTGGTCGCGCTGGCCTCGGTGCTGTGGAAAGCCGTTGGGCGGAAGGGTGATTCGGGGCGGGGGCGCAGGATTGTGCTCGGGACGGCCGGTGCGGGCGTCACGATGTTCGCACTCGTCGCGTTGGTGGCGGTGATGGCGAATGTGCAAGGTGCGGTGGCGCCTTACGCGTCGGTGTTGCCGATGCTGTTCGACGAAGCGGTGGGGCCGGAACTGGCGGGGACATTGGAGGACGTCGGTCGGCAGTTGGCCGCGTCGGCAGGGGCGGGTGCTTCGCCTGCGCTCGACGTGATGATTGATGGCTTCACGCGCTATCACGTGGTGATGGCGGTGATCGCGGCCGTTGTCGCGGTGGGTTTTGCCGTGGCGAGTGTGGTGCTGTGGAAGCGGCGTGCGGGGAGGTCGTCGGGGGAGCGGCGCGTGCTCGCGGGGTCCGGGGTGCTCGCGGTGGGGTTGGCGGTGGTGTTTCTCGTTGTCGCGGTGGCGAATACGACGACCGTGGCGGATCCGGTTCCCGCGCTGCGGGCGTTGTTCGACGGCGGGTGGTGAGAGGCTCAGGCGAGGCGGTCGTCGGGTTCGCCGAATTCCTGGTGGTAGCGCTGGGCTCGGGCGAGCATGCGGCGGATGCCGGCGATCATGCGGTCGGTGGGGAGGGGTTCGGCGATGATGGGGTCGCCGGTTTTGACGTAGTAGCGGCCGTCGTCGTAGTCCATCCACCAGAAGGTGCGGCCGGGGCTGGGGCGAGCGTCGACGGCGGGGCCGGAGAAGGTGGAGATTTCGCCGAAGGCGCGGCGTTTGCGGTGGAAGATGCGGTTGAGCTGGTCGGCGGAGCTGAGCTGGCCTGCGCGGTATTCGAAGTGTTCCTCTTCGGCGGCGAGTCTTTCGCGGCGGACTTCCACCGGTGGTTTCGTGCCCGGCTTCGCGCGGGGGAGTGCCGCGACCGCGAGGGCGGCCACCTGGTCTGCGCGGCAGTAGGTCATGACGACGTCGCCGCCGATGTCCTCGGCGGTGCCGCGCGCTTGGGTCAGGGTCGCCCCTGCTGGGCCGCGAATCGCACCGTGGAAGCGGATGGCGTTCGAGGTGTCCTGTCCGACAAAGCCTTTGGATTCGACCCTGGCGTCCGGGTCGAGCAGGACGGTCAGGGCATGCTCGACCGCGGGATCGTATTTGCGGAGCAGGCTCTCGACCGCCGCTTCCCGATGCCGCTTCAGTTCGTCGAAGTCTGCGATGTCGGTGCGGTATTGCAAGGGTAGGGGAGACGGTCACGGCCGTAGCCTGCCCACAGGATCTCGAACTCGATGCCGGTGAATTCAGCTCGGTGCACTGTCGTGGTCTCCGCCTATCACCGGGGGCACCCCAGGTCACGAGGACTTGGGCGCTGGTATGGCACCCTATACCGAGTGTATGGTTGAAAGTATGGCGAACACCAGGAAAGTGACGGTGACGATCCCCGCGGACCTGATTGATGAGATTCGATCCGAGACGGGGGAGCGGGGCCTGTCCTCCTACGTGGCGGAAGCGTTGCGCGCCAAGCGCGATCGTGATCGATTGGTGGAGTTGGTCGATTGGTTGCAGGCCGAGCACGGCCCAGTGACGGCCGCCGAGCAGGCCGAAGCGCTGCGGGAGTTGGAGGCGCTGGATGCTGAGCACTCGCGACGCCGTGCGCATGGCGACGTTGCATGAAAGGCAAGCCGAGTGGGTCGCGCACGAGCCCCTTGCGGACGTTCGTCTTCGACAGTGAGGCGTTGTCGCTCGCGGTGCGTGGTGACCGCAAAATGATTGCTCGGCTGGACCTCGCTGCCCGGGGCGCGGCCGATGTCATCACTTCTCCGATGACCGTTGTCGAAGCATTCGATGGCAAAACGACCGAGCAACGCTGGGACTGGGTCCTCTCTCGTATGGTCGTGGCCGACATCGGCAAGGACGAGGCCCGGCGGGCCAGGCGAATGTTGGCAGCCGCCGGTCTGCATGGGCACAAGTACGCCATTGATGCGGTGCTCGCTGTTGTCGCGCAAGCGCAGCGTGGCCAGGTCACGGTGTTCACCTCGGATGTCGACGACATGGAGCGACTACTGCCGGACACGATCGCCGTCGTCGAGGTGTGACGGGGCGGCCACGGTCCTCACTCTGCCGCGCAGGGGGAGGCGGCGGCCATGGAGAATCGCACTTCCTCGTCGTTCTGGCCGACACGGATCCGGGACGACGACACCGAGAATCCCCGTGAGTCACGGTAGTACCTGCTCACCGGGTCCTGGTCCGGATTCTGGCTCGGTACGAGGGTGAAGCCACGGGCGGTCATTGCCTCGAGGTTGGCCATGGCACGGTCGATGAGTTCCTGAGACGGGTTGACCACTTCGCGCTCGTATCGTGGGCGCCAAGGTGGGCCCTCGGAGCTGATGGAGGTCATGCTGGTCCGGCAGCCCGAGCGCACAGCGACTGCCTCCGGGTCGACTGACAGTTGTTCTGGCCAGATGAGCTCGAAATTGTCCGCAACGATCGGTCGGGCCGCGGCAACGGTCAGGCCGGTGCCCTTCATGATGTCGTCGTTGGTCGGACCCTTCTCGTCCACGATCGCGCAACCAGTCAGGACGACCGCCGCCATGGCGAGCACAGAGGCGATTCTCATCGGATATCGATCTTCGCACCAGGGTCCGGATTGTCGGTGACGCTCGGTCCGGCGTAGGGGTCGATGTCGATGCCGAGCGCGGCGGCTGCCTGTTGGGCCGCGGCCGCCTTGCCCGCGTCGAAGGATTCCTTGGCGCCGTTTCCGTTGTCGCCCAAGCCGATATCGACGAATGGGGTTTCGATCCCGCGCTCGACGTAGGCGGTCGCCGACGAGCCCTCGATGACACCGACGATGTTCTGGAAGGCGGTCGATCCCGGGTCATCCCAGTACTGACCGTGGCCGTCGGTTCCGACAACGACCTCCCCGGGATGGTCGCTCGATCTGTCGCTGTAGTAGCCGGTGTCGAGCCGGACCACTCCGGGCACCTCGTCCGGGTCCCCGCCGAGCTCATCGGACGCATGCGGATTGCCGGGTAGCCGGACACCACCCGGAATGGTAAGTCCCCCTTCGGGATACGACTGCACAACGCCGATCAGGTCGCCCGGCGCGGTCATCGAATACCGCTGGACGTTCGGATTCGGATTGTTCCATCCGGTGTCGAACACCCCGGTACCCGCCGATGACGCATGGAGAATGCGGTCAGCGCGCAAGCCCAGCTGCTCGGCCGAGCCGACGATCGATCCACCGTAGGAATGCCCGACGTAGGAGACCGGTGTTCCCGGCGCGGAGGACGCGACTTCGCGGTCGACTTCCCGGCCGAAGTCGACAAGTTTCGGCGCCATGTCGGCCGCGAACTTCGGGCTCGGCGCGCCGTCGGTCAGGCTGGTCAGGCTCTGTGGGAAGTCGCCTTCCATGTAGAGGAAGATCGGACCGCCGGTCTGGTCTGCCAGATTCCACGCGGCGACATGGTTGGAGCCGGAACCATTGAGGCTGGTGCTGGTGCCGGGCACATAGACGCCGACGCCCGGCACCCCGGCCTTCATATCGCCCACCATCTCGATC
>NZ_JBHXMY010000433.1:0-5117 GCF_042720195.1 Nocardia sp. NPDC058497
GCGGTGATCGGGGTCGGGGGTGCCGGTTCGCCGGTGATCTGCTGCCATTCGGCGGCGGAGGCGAGGTGGACGAAGACGCGGCCGTCGGCCTCGGGGTGGTAGTCCTCGATCGGGCGCTGGTCGGCGAAGATCTCCTGGCGCATGGTTCCGCCGGCGCCGAGTCCCATCTTCCTGGCGGCGGGGCGAGCTCCTCGGGCACGCGGCGAACCGGTGGGCGCGGCACCGGGAGCCGGGGGACTGCCGGGAGCGGAGTAGGCGACCGCGGCGCCGTAGTGCGGCGCGGCCGGCGGCGCGCCGTAGACCATCTCCTCGGCGAGCCATGGTGCGGTGGGAGCGGCGGGCATGCGTTGCCGCCTGGCGCGTTCGGCGGCGTTCCAGGCCTCCAGCGCGGCATCGGTGAGTCCGTGGACGGCGAGCTGCACGCCACCCCACTGCTCGGTGCCCGTCACCTGACCTTCGACGGTCGCGCCGAGTCCGAGCGGCACCGCGACGAACTGGCGGACTGTGCCGTCGCCGGAGTTGATGCCGTCCATCCATGGCTGCTGGGGTAGCGCGAGATAGTTCTGCGGATCCTTGCCGAGGGTGTCGCTCCATGGCTTGCCCGATACCGCGCAGACCTTGCCGACACCGACCTTCAGCGCGGCGGGGGTGGTCGCGGAGAATCGCAGCCACATGGCTTCACGCTGGTAGACCGGCAACATCACGCCGCCGCGCTGTCGCCATTCGGCGGGCACGGTGCCGGGGTAGTCGGCGACCCTGCGCAGCGGGAAGGTCCCGAGACCGGGCGGCAGCGGATAGGTGCCCGTCTCGGGCAGTCGCAGGGTGCGGATGAAGGTCACCCGCACGCCGCCCGGCAGTTCGAGCGCGTCCCCGGACAGTTTCACTTCGGTCGACATACCCCACCCCTTCGTTCGATTGTGCACAGACTATGAATCCGTCCCCCTGGCGACGACCGTACCCGCGGCAGGCGTGAGCGTCCACGATGTTGCGGTCAGCGACGTGGCGGCAGCCCGAACTCGGTGCGGATGCCGGTGAACAGCACCTCGACCTGGTCGCCGAAGGTGATCGCGGCTTCGTTGAGCGCCGACAGCGCGCCCTGCAGTGGATCGGTGTGACGCGCGTGGAACAGGGTGTTGACGGCGAAGTGCGGTCGGCTGATGGCACCGCGGTCGTAGGGATTCAGTCGACGCGCGGGTGCGTCGGTGCGTTCCCGGACGACGGACTCGAACCGGCCAGCGTCCGGACCGTATTGGTCCTCGTCGAGCCGGGCGAAGGCCGCACCGGAATCCTGGAACGGCTCGGGGAATGGTTCCCCGGAGCGCAGTGCGGCGAGCGCGGGACGCACCCACGGACGCTCGCTGAGACCGGCGCATTCGTAGGCGCGCAGCGCGCAGTACTCGCTCAGCTCTCGGAGCAGATCGGCATCCATCTCGGCGATCGCCTCGGCGAGTGGTCGGTCGTAGCCGGCGAGATCGCGGGCAGAGAAGACATCGCGGAGCGCGGCGATGGGCTCACCGCCCCACGCTTCGCGTTCCTGGTCCGCAGGTTCCTGCTGCCACTGACGTACGTGGGCGTCCGAGGGTTCGTTCGTCGCGAGATTCTCGACGCCGAAGGGGATTTCGAGGTGAGGAACCTGCCGGAGCGCGAGGTCCTCGGGATCGAGCCGGACGCCCGAGTCGATCAGGGGCGGTGCCACGATATCGACGTCGCGCTCGGGGGTATTCCAGACCAGTGGCTGTCGCAGAACGCTCCCGTCGTCGGGCCACAACCGGATCCGCCAATGGTCGCCGGGGGTGGTGGTGCCGGGCCAGCCGTACCCGACGAACCCGGCGCCCGCGATGTCGACGATGTAGTCACCCTGCGGCACCGGTGCGGCTTCCCAGGTGTCCACCGGTGAGCTGATGTTCAGTCCGTATTCGCCGATGTGCAGCCGGGCTTCGCTGATCTGTTGCCAGTCGGCGTCGTCGGCGGGTGGACGTGCCGCCCAGACCTGCACGGCGAGCGGCATCTCGAAGTTGTTCTGGTGTGGACTGAGCACCACGACGGTATGCCCGTCACCGACGGACGGCCCGTCGGCGAGCGCCGCCTCCAGCAACGACAGCTCGGCCTCCTCCTCGCCCTCGCCGCCGTGCAGGACGAACTGGCCGTAGTCGAGTGCCAGTTCGAGATGATGTTCGGTGTCCGGGTGTCGGGCCATATACGGCATCGTGGCAGGACGCACCGACAGCAATCACTCGCCCGGCTTATCCCCTCTGGTTGGGCGAGTCACTGGGACTGCTGGATCGGGCAGGAATCGATCGGCACTGCGATATCGACGCTGCCGGCTCGACCCGTTAGGGCCCGATCGTGGCGTGGAAGGCGTCGGTTCCGGTTTCGAGCGGATCGATCAGGTGGGCCAGAAACAGCCGGGTCGCCGGGGTGGGCGTCGGCGTGGTGACCGCGTGCCAGGCCCGGTCGAGGGGTGTGCCCGGCACGTCGATCGTGTGCAGCGCACCGGATTCCAGGTGCTCGCCGACGGCATCGGAGTGGATGAGGGTGATACCGAGACCCTCCCGCGCGGCCGCGATGACGAGATCGGTCTCGTGGTGCTGCAGTTCGAGAAACAGCACGTCACGGGGCTGGATGGACAGGCTCAGTTCCACATCGGGGTAGCGGTGGCGAAACGAGGCCAGCGGTCGCAGCACCACCGATTCGCCCGCGGTCGCGACGACGCCGATCCGTAACCGGCCCGCCTCGGCTTGCCGGACAGCGGCGTGCGCTTCCTTCATGAGGCCGAGGATCCCGCGGCAGTATTCGGCGTAGACCCGGCCCGCCTCGGTAAGGGCGATCCCGCGCCCGGATCGGGTGATCAGTTTGGCGCCGAGCTGCTTTTCGACATGGGCGACCGCCGCCGACACCGCCGCCTCGGTGACGTGCAGCTGGGCGGCCGCGCGGCGAATGCTGCCCAGCCGGGCCACCGCGAGGAAGGTTTCCATCCGCCCCGCGCTCACCCTGTGCATTACCCGACGGTAGCAAACTCAACGTTTCGGTTGAGCGTTCCCAGAAACATTCACATTGTTTGTGACGGTCGCGGGCCCCATCCTGGAATTCGACAGGCGCACACCGGATTCCACAGGAGGAACCATGGCGGAAGAAACCGAACGGGATCGTTGGGATCCGGGTGTTCAGTCGTACGCGTCGATGGGATATTACGCACCCGACTACGTACCCTCGGATACCGATGTGCTCGCGGTGTTCCGGGTGACCCCGCAGCGTGGCGTCGATCCGATCGAGGCGGCGGCCGCGGTGGCGGGCGAATCATCCACTGCCACTTGGACTGTCGTGTGGACGGACCGGCTCACCGCGCACTCGAAATACCAGGCGAAGTGTTACCGGATCGACGAGGTGCCGGGCAGGCCGGGCGAGTACTTCGCCTACATCGCCTACGATCTGGATCTTTTCGAGGAAGGGTCGATCACCAACCTCACCTCCTCGGTCATCGGTAATGTCTTCGGATTCAAGCCGCTGCTCGCGTTGCGGCTCGAGGACATGCGTATTCCGGTGGCCTATGTCAAGACCTTCCAGGGCCCGCCGCACGGCACGGTGATGGAACGCGAATATCTCAACAAATACGGCAGGCCACTGCTGGGTGCGACGGTGAAACCGAAACTCGGTTTGTCGGCACGCAATTACGGCCGAGTGGTCTACGAGGCCTGCAAGGGCGGCCTGGATTTCACCAAGGACGACGAGAACATCAACTCCCAGCCGTTCATGCGCTGGCGCGACCGGTACCTGTTCGCGATGGAGGGCGTGAACCGGGCGATGGCCGAGACCGGCGAGATCAAGGGCCACTACCTCAATGTCACCGCCGCCACCATGGAGGACATGTACGAGCGGGCCGAGTTCGCCAAGGAACTGGGCTCGGTGGTCATCATGATGGACCTCACCGTCGGCTACACCGCGATGCAGTCGATGTCGAAGTGGGCGCGGCGCAACGGAGTGCTGCTGCACCTGCACCGGGCGGGCCATTCGACGTTCACCCGGCAGAAGACGCACGGCGTGAGCTTCCGGGTGCTGGCGAAATGGTGCAGGCTGATCGGTGTCGACCATGTGCACGCGGGAACCGTGGTGGGCAAATTGGAAGGCGATCCGGCGACCACCCGCGGTTTCTACGACACCCTGCGCGAGAACCACATTCCCACCGATCTGGGCAACGGCATCTTCTTCGACCAGGACTGGGCGAGCCTGCCCGGGGTGATGCCGGTGGCCTCGGGCGGTATCCACGCAGGCCAGATGCATCAGCTGCTCGATCTGTTCGGCGACGACGTGATCCTGCAGTTCGGCGGCGGCACCATCGGTCATCCGCTGGGGATCGCGGCCGGCGCCGAGGCCAACCGGGTGGCGCTGGAGGCGGTGGTCAAGGCGCGCAACGAGGGTCGCGACCTGATCAAGGAGGGGCCCGATGTGCTGCGCACGGCCGCCTCGACGTGTCGCCCGCTCGAGGTCGCGCTGGCGACCTGGGGTGATGTCACCTTCGATTACACGTCCACCGACGCACCCGACGCGGTGCCGACGCCGAGCCTGTAGGGAGCACCATGTATTTGCGACACGGGACGTTCTCGTATCTGCCCGAGCTCACCGACGAAGAGATCGCGGCGCAGGTGCGCTACGCGCTGCTCAACAACTGGCCGGTCTCGATCGAGTACACCGACGATCCGCACCCGCGCAACACCTACTGGGAGATGTGGGGGTTGCCGCTGTTCGACCTCGACGAACCCGACGGGGTGCTGGCCGAGATCAACGCCTGCCGGGCGACGTTTCCGCGCCACTACGTGCGGGTCAACGCCTATAACGCGACCTACACGAAACAGACGACGGCGCTGAGCTTCCTGGTGCAGCGCCCGGCCGAGGAGCCCGGTTTCGAGCTGGCGCGGGCCGAGGGACCGGATCGCCGCCAGATCTACAGCCTGCGCTCCTACGCCACCGATCGTCCGCAGGGACAGCGGTATGGCGGCTGACGGATCCGCCGCCGGATTCCGGTTGCCGCGGCCGGGGGGGCCCCACCCCCCGCCCGCGCGCCCCCCCCCCCCCGGGGCCCCCCCCACCCAGGGCCAGGGGGGCGAGGACGCGCGGGTTGA
>NZ_JBHXMY010000434.1:0-2443 GCF_042720195.1 Nocardia sp. NPDC058497
GTGCGAAACCGAGTATCCGGGGCCTGTTCTGGGGTCTCAGCCCGCGGTCTGTTCCTTGCTGCGGATCTCCACGATCGGCAGCACCAGCGCGGCGGGCGCGCCCGCGGGGACGGCGGGCTGCTGCGGGGCGACCGGTTCGATCCGGGTGTAGCCGGCGCTCTGCTCGGGGCGGGTGTCGACCTCGCCCTTGTTCGGCCAGTAGGCAGCGGCCCGCTCGGCCTGAGCGGTGATGGTCAGCGACGGGTTCACGCCCAGGTTCGCCGAGACGGCGGCGCCGTCGACGACACTCAGTGTGGGGTAACCGAATACGCGGTGGTAGGCGTCGATCACGCCGTGCTCACGGTCGGCGCCGATGGCGGCACCGCCGAGGAAGTGCGCGGTCAGCGGAACGTTGAACACCTCACCCCAGGTACCGCCCGCGACGCCGCCGATCTTCTCCGCGACCCGGCGGGTGACATCGTTGCCCGCCGGAATCCAGGTCGGATTCGGTTCGCCGTGGCCCTGCTTGGAGGTGAGCTTGCGCCTGCCGAACAGGCCGCGCTTGGTGTAGGTGGTGATCGAGTTGTCCAGGTGCTGCATCACCAGCGAGATGATGGTGCGCTCGCTCCAGTTCTTCACGCTCAGGAAGCGCACCAGCAGCAGCGGATGCATCAGCGCGACGCCGAGGAAGCGCAGCCAGCGCGGGACCTTGCCGCCACCGTCGACCATGAGGGTCTGCAGCAGACCCATCGAGTTGGAACCCTTGCCGTATCGGACCGGCTCGATGTGGGTGTCAGGGGTCGGGTGGATCGAGGAGGTGATCGCGACGCCCTTGGTGAAGTCCTGACCGGGCGCGAGCGTCTTGGTCGCCGCGCCGACGATGGACTCGGAGTTGGTGCGGGTCAGCAGGCCCAGCTTGTCCGAGAGGTTCGGCAGCACACCCTGATCGCGCATCGAGTGCAGCAGCTTCTGGGTGCCGAGGGTGCCCGCGGCGAGGACGACCTGCTTGGCCGTGTAGGTCTTGGGATCCTTGCGGACCCAGGCGCCGGTGCGCTCGGTCGCGACATCCCAGGTGCCGTCCGGCAGCGGACGCAACGCGTTGACCGTCGTCATCGGAATGATCTGTGCCCCGGCCTTTTCCGCGAGGTACAGGTAGTTTTTGACCAGGGTGTTCTTGGCGCCGAACTTGCAGCCGACCATGCAGTCACCGCACTCCACGCACCCCGTGCGCTCGGGGCCGACGCCACCGAAATACGGGTCGGCCACGGTCTTGCCCGGCTCGCCGAAGAACACGCCGACCGGAGTCTGCACGAAGGTGTCACCGACGCCCATGTCCTCGGCGACGGCCTTGAAGATCTCGTCGGCGGGAGTTATGTGCGGGTTCTGCACCACGCCGAGCATCTTCTTGGCCCGTTCGTAGTACGGGGTGAGCTCGGCACGCCAGTCGGTGATGTCGCGCCACTGGGCGTCCTGGAAGAACGGCTCCGGCGGGACGTAGAGGGTGTTGGCGTAGTTCAGCGAACCGCCGCCGACACCGGCGCCGCCGAGGATAAGTACGTCGCGCAGGGGATGGATGCGCTGGATGCCGAAGCAGCCGAGCTTGGGCGCCCACAGGAATTTGCGCAGGTCCCAGCTGGTTTTGGGCAGCTCGTCGTCGGCGAACCGGCGGCCGGCCTCGAGAATGCCGACCTTGTACCCCTTCTCCACCAGGCGCAGTGCGGTGACACTGCCGCCGAAGCCGGAGCCGACGATCAAGACGTCGAAGTCGGTGGTGCGATCGGACATGCGAGGGCTCCTCGAAGGGTGTCGACAGTGACGTCGGTAACGCTAACGTCGACAGCCAGAGCTGTCAAAGTTCGCCGGAATCGGCCCTATGCTGGTCGGGTGCCTCGATACACCCGTGCGGAACTCGCCGACATCAGCGGCGTGGCGGCGCGCACGATCCGCTACTACCACTCGCTCGGCGTGCTGCCGAAACCCGGCCGCGCGGGCAAGGAAGTCGTCTACTCCGACACGCACCTGGACCGGCTGCGCGACATCGTCGCCATGCAGGCCCGCGGGCTGCGCCTGGACGCCATCCGCGAGGTGTTCGACGCCGAACCGTCGCCCGGCGCCGGTGACTGGCGGACCCTGTTCGACCCGCGCGCCCCGCAGACGGGGGAGCGCGCCGTCCTGGTCGACGACGCCGAACTGACCGGCCTGCTCGGCGACCGCGGCACCGACGTCCTCGCCGAACTGATCGCGGCGGGCTACCTCGAGCGCCACGGCGACAGCTGGTTCGTGCCCGACCGCCCGATGCTCAAGGGCGCGCTCGTGCTCTACGACGTCGGCACCGACATCACCCTCAGCGGTGTGCTGCGCACGCTGATCCGGGAACGGATCGCCGACCTCGCCGACGACGTCGTGCGCACGGTCCGCGCCGCGGCGGGCACCGGGTACGGCGGCGCGGTCATCGGCGTGGGAC
>NZ_JBHXMY010000434.1:2453-4143 GCF_042720195.1 Nocardia sp. NPDC058497
GTCGACCTCAGCCGGTTCCGCGACCAGTTCCTCGCCATGGCCTGGGAGGTCGGCGGCGCGACTTTCGCCGCGGAGATCGAACGCGCGGCCAATGTGGTCGACCCGGTCGAGGACACGGCCGAACGCCGCCGCCTGCACGGCGCCGCCGGTGCGCGATGATCGGTCGATGAGTACCGACCGACCAGGACCGCGGGCACTGGCTCGCGCCCAGACGATCGCCGACATCAAACGGATCGGCCGGGAGCACCTCGCGTCCCAGGGCGCCGCGGCACTGTCCTTGCGCGCTGTCGCCCGTGATCTGGGTGTCGTGTCCTCGGCGGTGTACCGATACGTGCGCAGCCGCGACGAACTGCTGACCATGCTCGTGGTCGACGGCTACAACGCGCTCGGCGACGCGGTCGACGCCGCGCTGGCCGACGCATCCGACGACCCGGCGACCCGCTTCCGGACGGTGGCGCGGACGGTCCGGGCGTGGGCACTGGCCGAGCCCGCCTGGTACGGCTTGCTCTTCGGCACCCCCGTGCCCGGCTACGCCGCGCCCGCCGAGGACACCGAAGCGCCCGGCGTGCGGGTGATCGCGATGCTGCTCGGCATCGTCGACAGCGCCTACCGCGCCGAGCAGCTCAGCGCCCCTGCCGCGGAACCGGTGATCTCACCATCCACCACGGGCGATTTCTCCGCTATCCGTGAGCAATTCGGCCTGGCCGCCCCGGACTGGCTGATCGCCGTCGCCCTCACCGCCTGGACGACCCTGTTCGGCGCCGTGAACTTCGACGTTTTCGACATGTACGGCCGCGATACCTTCGCCGATCGGGCCGAAGTGTTCGACCTGCAGGTCGACCAGTTGCTGCGGATGCTCGGCTTCACGCGGGTTGCCACGAACTAGCCATTGGGTTCGGAGCGTCGGACCGCCTACCGTAGACCGGTCGGTACGGTAGCGAACGAGGTGATTCCCGCGGTATGTGGGGTGAGAGATGTGTGAACGGCGATGTCCACCGGCGTCGCCAACGAACGGGAGTGCCCGAGTGAATTCTCGCGAGGAGATCTTGCGCCGCGTCCGAGACGGGCTGCTCGACCTACCCGACGACGAGCGTCGGGTGCCGATGCGCCGTACGTCGGGCCACGGTGACGACGTCGATCCGGCCGAACGGGCGGCCGTACTCACCCGATTCGCCGAGCGGTTGCGCGAACACGGTTCCCTCGTGCGAACCGTCGACCTCGCCGGCCTGCCCGCCGCGGTCGCGGACGTGCTCTACGGCATGAGCGCGAGCTCTGTCCTGGCGGCCGTCGAACCGGGCCCGGCCTGGCTCGATCACTGGGCGAGCGCACCGGGTCACCAGGTCGTGCACGGCGGCTCAGGCACCACCGAAACCGGTGACGCCGTGGTCCGCGACGCCGTAGCGGGCGACGCATCGACCGGTTCGCTGGCCCTGGACGTCGGCGGCGGCCCCGCCGTCTCCGAGGTGATCCCGCAAGTCTGCGTAGTCCGCGCCGACCGAGTCTTCGGCTCCCTCCCCGACGCTCTCGACCGCCTCGACCCCCGCCGCCCCCTGGTCTGGCTGGGTGGTCCCGCCGACGCCGAACTGGCCCGCCAACTGGTCGTCATCCTGGTCGAATAGTCGTAGACCACCTTCGCCGCCGAACCGCCCTTCTCGTGGGGGTCCGGTGGCGACTTCCGGGGTTCCGCCGT
>NZ_JBHXMY010000434.1:4153-5116 GCF_042720195.1 Nocardia sp. NPDC058497
CTGTCTGATACCCCCGCGAGCCCCGAGCCCCGCTTTGGGTGGGGGGCCGCGCGCCCCACTTCCGGGGTTCCGCCGTTGTCCGAACGAACGGCTGATCACAAGTCGGTGCGGTGGGTTGTGTGGGACTGGGAGTCTCAGTTATTCTCGGGGTAACCGGTGTGACGGCGCTTACAGTGCCCGCGCCGGACGCGAACCGAGGAGGCACCGATGACGCTGACCGAATCGAGCCGTGGCGGACTCATCACCGAGGAGTACCGAGATGCGCTGGCGACCCTTTCGCAGGGGTCCGTCGACCGGCATTTCGATCCCTACCTCGATATCGACTGGGATTCGCCGGAGCTCGCCCTTGACCCGAACGATGTGCGCTGGGTGCTCTCGCCCGAGGTCGATCCGCTGGGCGCGACCCAGTGGTACCGCGACCAGCCGCTGGACAAGCAGATCGCGATCGGCAAGTGGCGCACCGCCAATGTGATCAAGGTCGGCGCTGCCTTCGAGAGCATTCTGATCCGCGGAATGATGCAGTACATCATGAAGCTGCCCAACGGCTCGCCCGAGTTCCGGTACTGCTTGCACGAGATGACCGAAGAGTGCAACCACATCCAGATGTTCCAGGAACTGGTGAACCGCATCGGCATCGACGTGCCGGGCATGCGGCCGCTGTTCAAGGCGCTCTCCCCGCTGATCGGTGTCGCGGGCGGCTACGCCCACACGATCCTGTTCATCGGCATCCTCGGCGGCGAGGAACCGATCGACCACTACCAGAAGGCCGTCATCCGCGAGGGCTCGTCGATGCCGCCGATGGTGTTGCGCACCATGGAGATCCACATCGCCGAGGAAGCGCGCCACATCTCCTTCGCGGGCGAGTTCCTCGCCGCGCACATCGGGCGGATGGGCAAGTTAAATCGTGTTGTGTGTTCGGTGGCGTTCCCGATCGCCATTCGCTGGCTCGCCGGGGAGATCATG
>NZ_JBHXMY010000435.1:0-5115 GCF_042720195.1 Nocardia sp. NPDC058497
AGGCCCAGGAAATGAACCGGCACATGTGATGTGACACCGGGCCCAGCACGTGCGAGATGGTTCCGCTCGGGTGATCCGCGTCCGGCAACAGGGCGGCACCCGCGGTGAGCAGGGTGCCCATGATCAATTCGGCGATCCCGAATCGTGTTGTGTCGCTGTCGAACAGGGGGAACGCGGCGACCGTGAGCGGGAGCGCCGCGGCGGTACCCGCCCAGGCCAGCGCGCCACTGGTCGCATGTGAATGTCCTAGCACCCCGCAACGTTAGAGGAGCTCACTACTTCGGCGCATCTGCCGAGGCAGGCCGGTACGCGGGCGGGAATGTCCGGCGTGCCCGGATGGTTGGCGCAGGGGACCGCACCGCGAAAGGACGAGGATGAGTGCATTCAACGACCAGGTGATCGCCGAGTTCCGGGCCAACGGTGGCCGGGTCGGCGGCATGTTCGAGGGCCGCGACAACATGGTGATCATCGCCACCACCGGCGCGAAGTCCGGTCGCGCGATCACCAACCCGCTGGTGTTCCTGCCCGACGGCGAGCGCATCGTGCTGATCGCCTCCAACGGCGGCGCCGACAAGCACCCCGCGTGGTACCACAACCTGGTCGCGAACCCGGAACTGACCGTGGAGCTGCCGACCGAAACCTTCACGGGCAAGGCCGAACTCGTCGCCGACCCGGAACGCACCGCACTGTTCGACCGGATGGTCGAGCTGATGCCGGGCTTCGCGGAATACCGGGACAAGACCACCAGGGAGATCCCTGTCTTCGCGGTGTACAAGACCGAAACCATCGACGCGCCCCGCATCGTCCACGCCTCCCGCGACATCGCGGCGAGCGCCGCCGCGATCTTCGAACTGATCGCCGACCCTGCCCAGCAGCCACGCTGGGACGGCAACGACAATCTCGCGGAAGCGAGTGCGGGTCAACGGGTCCGCGCCACCGGTGACGTCTTCACCACCACCCTCACCAACGGCGCCGATCGCGACAACCACATCGTCGAGTTCGAGGAGGGCCGCCGCATCGCCTGGAACCCCTCCGAGCGCGGCAAGACCCCGCCCGGCCACCTGTGGCGCTGGGAGCTGGAGCCGATCGACGACACCCACACCCGGGTCACCCACACCTACGACTGGGCCCAGCTGTACGACGAACAGCGTCAGGTGCGGGCCAGGGCGACCACCTCGGACAAGCTGCGGGCGTCGGTCGACCGGCTCGCCGAAATCGCCGAAGCCACCGCGTGATCCGAGCCGGCACACGAAACACCCCGTGACTCGTACTGAGCCACGGGGTGTTTCGCTTCCGACAGGTCAGGCCAGGTCGAACCGATCCAGGTTGCTCACCTTGGTCCACGCGGCGACGAAGTCGTGCACGAACTTCTCCTTCGCGTCGTCGGTCGCGTAGGCCTCGGCCACAGCGCGCAGCTGCGAGTTCGAGCCGAACACCAGGTCGGCCCGGCTGCCGGTCCAGGTGACCGCACCGGTCGCGCGATCCTTGGCCTCATAGGTGTCGTCGTCGGCGGCCGACGGCACCCACTCGATGCCCATGTCGAGCAGGTTGACGAAGTAGTCGTTCGTCAACGCGCCCGGCGTCGCGGTGAACACCCCGAGCGGCGAGGACTGGTAGTTCGCGCCGAGCACGCGCAGTCCACCGACCAGGACGGTCATCTCCGGCGCGCTGAGCGTCAGCAGGTTCGCCTTGTCGACGAGCAGGTACTCCGCGGGGATCCCGGCGTCCTTGGCCAGGTAGTTGCGGAATCCGTCGGCCTTCGGCTCGAGCGCCGAGAACGACTCGACGTCGGTCTGCTCCTGGCCGGCATCGGTGCGGCCCGGCGCGAACGGCACGCTCACGTCGTAACCGGCCGCCCTGGCGGCCTGCTCCACACCGACGGCGCCACCGAGGACGACCAGATCGGCGAACGACACCTGGGCGCCGCCGTTGGCGTTGAACGTCGACTGGATGCCCTCGAGCGTGCGGACGACCTGCGCGAGCTCGTCGGGCTGGTTGACCTCCCAGCCCGCCTGCGGCTGCAGCCGGATGCGGCCGCCGTTGGCGCCGCCGCGCTTGTCGCTGCCGCGGAACGACGAGGCCGCCGCCCACGCCGTCGACACCAGCTGCACGACGGTCAGACCCGAGGCCTGGATCTGGCTCTCGAGCGTCGCGATCTCGGTGTCGCCGATCAGCGGGCCGGTGTGCGCGGGCACCGGGTCCTGCCACAGCAGTTCCTCGGACGGGACCAGCGGGCCGAGGTAGCGCGTGACCGGACCCATGTCGCGGTGGGTGAGCTTGTACCAGGCGCGCGCGAACGCGTCGGTGAGCTCCTCCGGGTGCTCCAGCCAGCGCCGGGTGATCCGCTCGTAGATCGGGTCCATCCGCAGCGACAGGTCGGTGGTCAGCATGACCGGGGTGCGCTTCTTCGCCGGATCGAACGGGTCGGGCACGGTGTTCGCGCCCGCGCCGTCCTTCGGGATGTACTGATGCGCACCCGCCGGGCTCGCGGACAGCTCCCACTCGTGCCCGTACAGGGTTTCCAGGAAGTTGTTGTCCCAGGTGATCGGGGTGCTGTTCCAGATGCCTTCCAGGCCACTGGTGATCGAGTCGGCGCCGACGCCGGTGTTGAAGCCGCTCTTCCAGCCCAGGCCCTGCTGTTCCAGCGGGGCGGCCTCGGGCTCGGGACCGACGAGGTCGGCCGGACCGGCGCCGTGGGTCTTGCCGAAGGTGTGGCCGCCGACGATCAGCGCGGCGGTCTCCTCGTCGTTCATCGCCATCCGCGCGAAGGTCTCGCGGATGTCGATCGCGGCCTCGAGCGGATCCGGATTGCCGTTGGGGCCCTCCGGATTCACGTAGATCAGGCCCATCTGGACCGCGGCGAGCGGACGCTCGAGGTTGCGCTCACCGGAGTAGCGCTCGTCGCCGAGCCAGGTGCGCTCCGGGCCCCAGTAGACGTCTTCCTCCGGCTCCCACGCGTCGACGCGACCGCCACCGAAACCGAACGTCGGGAAGCCCATCGACTCGAGCGCGACATTGCCCGAATACACGATGAGGTCGGCCCAGGACAGCTTCTTGCCGTACTTCTTCTTGACCGGCCACAGCAGGCGGCGGGCCTTGTCCAGGCTGGCGTTGTCGGGCCAGCTGTTCAGCGGCGCGAACCGCTGCAGGCCCGCGCCCGCACCGCCGCGGCCGTCGCCGACGCGGTAGGTGCCCGCCGAGTGCCAGGCCATCCGGATGAACAGCGGTCCGTAGTGGCCGAAATCGGCGGGCCACCAGGGCTGCGAGGTCGTCATGACCTGCTCGATGTCCTGCTTCACCGCGGCCAGGTCGAGGGTCGCGAACTCGGCCGCGTAGTCGTAGTCCTCGCCCATCGGGTTCGCCACCGGCGGGTTCTTCTGCAGGATCGTCAGGTTGAGCTGGTGCGGCCACCAGTCCCGGTTGCTGCCACGGGCGTCGGCGGACGCGAACGGGCGATGATCGGCGACGGGGCAACCATTTTCACCGGGTTCCGTGTTGGCTTCCGCGATAGGTGGATGTTCCTCGGGCACGGTGATTCCTTTCAGGAGAGTGATGGTGATGTCAGGCAGTCGGGGCAGCGGCCCCAGTAGATGACCTCGGCTTCGTCGACGACGAAACCGGTGTCATCGAGAGCGGTCAGACAGGGCGCATCGCCGACTGCGCAGTCGACATCGACAATCACGCCGCAGGATCGGCACACCAGGTGATGATGGTTGTCCCCGACCCGGGTCTCGTACCGGGCGACCGTGCCCATCGGCTGGATCCGCCGGAGCAGGCCGGCGGTGGTGAGCACACGCAGCACGTCGTAGACGGCTTGATGACTCACCGCGCCGAGGGTGTCCCGCACCCGGCTCAGGATGGTGTCGGTATCAGCATGCGGATGCTGGTGCACGGCGGTCAGCACCGCAAGGCGCGGCGAGGTGACGCGCAGCGAGGCCGCGCGGAGCATCCGCTCGAAGTCCGACGTGGTGGACACAGTCCAAATTATTACTCGTTCCAGATGGCAGCGGAAGCATTTCCGGGCAAAGATCGGCGCGCGAATCTGGAAGCACAGAAGAAATGACCGGGACCGCCCCCGGTCGACCACCTGCTAGGTGGTCACCGGGGTGCGGGTGGCGCGGGCGATGAGGTACTCGACGAGGTGGGTCAGCACCGCCTTCGCCGAGGGCCGGTCGCGGGCGTCGCACAGCATGACCGGGGTGTTCGGATCGAGGTCGAGCGCGTCGCGGACCTCGTCGATGGTGTAGCGCGGCGCGCCCTCGAAGCAGTTCACCGCGATCAGGAACGGCAGCCCGCGGCGTTCGAAGAAGTCGACGGCCGCGAAGGAATTGCTCAGGCGCCGGGTGTCGGCGAGCACGATCGCGCCCAGCGCGCCGCGGCACAGCTCGTCCCAGAGGAACCAGAACCGGTCCTGGCCGGGGGTGCCGAACAGGTACAGCACGAGATCGCGGTCGATGGTGATGCGGCCGAAGTCCAGCGCGACCGTGGTCGTCGACTTCTGCTCCACCCCCGACAGGTCGTCGACGCCGGTGCTGACCTCGGTGATCAGCTCCTCGGTGCGCAGCGGCGCGATCTCGCTGATCGAGGAGACCATGGTGGTCTTGCCGACGCCGAAGCCGCCGGCGATGAGGATCTTCACCGAGGCGGCCAGGTGCTGCCCGCCCGGTGCTGTGGGGTCAAAGTTTTCGGATGCCATCCAGAACCGCTCGCAATATGTTGAGGTCTCCGGTGCCGGCCTCGGCCGCTACCGGAGCCCGGAAGATGAGGTGGCCCTCGGCGATGAGATCACCGACGAGGATCTTGGTCACCGCCAGAGGAAGTTTCAGCACGGCCGAGACCTCGGCTACCGACTGCGGACGCTTGCACAACCGTGCGATCGTCGCGTACTCGGGTTCCGGTCGTCGCAAGGTGGGGGCGGGATGTACTGCCACCACCACCGTGAGCATGTCCAGGTCGTGCGCCGCACCCATGGTGCGGCCGCGGGTCACCGCGTACGGCCGGACGAGAGGTCCGGCCCCGTCGTCGAAACAAAGAACGCCGATTAGATTCATGTTTGGCGTGCAAAAGCGCCGCCCGTACCTGACCCGGGTCGGTAGGCCGATAGCGTGCGAACCC
>NZ_JBHXMY010000436.1:0-5095 GCF_042720195.1 Nocardia sp. NPDC058497
GCCCCCCACGTGTTTTTGTGGGGCCGCCCAACCACCTGTTTGCGCGGCCGACCCCCCCCCCCCGAGTGTCGGGGGTCCCCCCCCCGGGCGGCGGGGGGCCCCCCCCTCCGCTCAGCGGCATCGGTCCCGATCAGCTGCGGATCAGGGAACTGCTGACCCGCATCGGCAATCAGGACGACGGCGTCGACGTGAGCGAGGTGATCATCGCGACCGACCCGAACACCGAGGGCGAGGCGACGGCCACCTACCTGGTGCGCATGCTGCGCGACTTCCCCGGGCTCACCGTCACCCGGCTGGCTTCCGGCCTGCCGATGGGTGGCGACCTGGAGTTCGCCGACGAGCTGACGCTGGGCCGCGCGCTGTCGGGCAGGCGGGCGCTCTAGAACTCCACGCGGGTCCAGGTCACCTCGGCACCCGCGTCGGGGTTCTCGGTGGTCCAGTCCCAGATGATGCGGGCGACCTGCGCCGGATCCTCGACGGTGGTGCCGAAGTGCTTGTCGGGCGAGCCGTCACGGTATTCGACGGTGTAGGGGCCCGTCGGGTCGCGGTAGGTCTGGATGTAGCGCTGCTCGCCGCGTTCGACGATCAGGTACGGGTTCGGGTCGGCCAGCCCGGCGACCCACTGGTGCGTCAATTCCTCGGTGAGATACGGGAATTCGCCCGCGCCGCCGTGGGTGACGGCGACCGGCACGTGTCCGGCCGGGTCGATCAGCCAGCTCAGCTGCGGGTCGTAGACGGCGTAGCCGCGCGGGGTGGCGAGGTCGAAGAGCAGGGTGCGGACGAAGCCGATCGCGTCGTACGGCGAGGGGATGTAGAGCGTGGTCCCGTTCGCGCCGCCGACGGATTCCACGCTGAGGAACGAGTCGTCCACCGGCAGTTCGTTGTTGCGGTCGTTCAACTCGGTCGCGATCTCGGCGATCTCGTCGGACTCCGGCTGACCTTCCTGGGCGGCCAGGTACGCGTCCACCTCGTCGACGGAGGTGGCGACGCCGGACGGCAAGAGGATGTGGTCGTAGCTCACCCGCCCCAGCCTACGGGGCGGTCGGTTCGCGCTGGTCGGCCAGGCATTGTTGCCCGCGGATTCGACCCGGTGCTCGTCGGGAAACTCCGGTTTCGTCAGGCCACGGGGCACGGGTGGGGTGTGGTCAACTGGGTGCATGGGCATCAAGGTGTCACTCGAGCACCGGACCGCGTACTCCTTCGATCGTCTCGTCGACGTGCATCCGCACGAGGTGCGCCTACGGCCCGCGCCGCATTCACGGACGCCGATCGAGGCCTACTCGCTGCGGGTGTCGCCGCCCGGTCACTATGTGAACTGGCAGCAGGACGCGTTCGGCAATTTCGTTGCGCGGCTGGTGTTCCCGGAACCGACTCGGGAGTTGTCGATCACCGTGGGGTTGATCGCCGACCTCGAGGCGGTCAATCCGTTCGACTTCTTCGTCGAGGACTACGCCGAGCATTTCCCGTTCGCCTATCCCGAGGCGCTGGCCGCCGACCTGGAGCCGTACCTGCGCCCGGTCGACGAGGCGGAGCCGGGATCGGGGCCGGGGGAGCTGCTGCGCGACTGGGTGCGGGTGCATCGCGCGCAGGGCCGCATCCGGTCCATCGACTACCTGGTCGAACTCAACTACGCCCTGCGCAACACCGTCGACTACACGGTGCGGATGGAACCGGGCGTGCAGACCCCCGACGACACGCTGCGCCTGCGGCTCGGCTCCTGCCGTGATTCGGCGTGGCTACTCGTCGCCATCCTGCGCGAACTCGGCCTGGCCGCGCGCTTCGTCTCCGGCTACCTGGTGCAGCTGACCGCGGACACGCCCGCGCTGGACGGACCGTCCGGGCCGAGCGCCGACTTCACCGACCTGCACGCCTGGACGGAGGTGTACCTGCCGGGCGCGGGCTGGATCGGCATGGACCCCACCTCCGGCCTGTTCGCCGGCGAGGGCCACATCCCGCTCGCCGCGACCCCGCACCCCGGCGCCGCCGCACCGATCACGGGCGCGACCGGGATCACCGAGGCCACACTGGAATTCAGCAATGTGGTGCGGCGGGTACACGAGGACCCGCGAGTCACCCTGCCCTACACCGATTCCCAGTGGGAGCGGATCACCGCGTCCGGCGCGTCCGTCGACAAGCGAATGGCCGCCGCCGATGTTGGCCTGACGATGGGCGGCGAACCGACCTTCGTGTCCATCGACGACCAGATGAGCGCCCAGTGGACCACCGACGCCGACGGGCCGCACAAACGCGAACGCGCCGTCGACCTGGCGGACCGCCTGCGCGCGATCTACGCGCCCACCGGGTTGGTGCAGTACCGCCAGGGCAAGTGGTGCCCGGGAGAACCGTTGCCGCGCTGGGAGATCGCCATCGCCTGGCGGGCGGACGGCGAGCCGGTGTGGACAAGGCAGGACTTGCTCGCCGGCCCGTGGACCCCGGTCTCGCAACGCCAACCCGTGGATGTCGCGATGTCTCCGACGACTGGCGCGGAGCTCGACCCTGTGGTGGCCGTGGATGATTCGAGCGTCATCGAGACCGTCTCCCCACCGCTGCGTGGGACACTCGCGCCGGACCCCGCCGAATCGGACGGCTTTGCTGTGGGCTCCATCGTCAGCGAGGCCGTCGGCTCGCCGCTGGGCGGGGCAACGAGCGAGCTGGACCCCGTCGGATCGGTGGCACCGGGCGGCGACCTGGCCGCACCGGTGCTGCCCGCAGCGGCGCAACCCCCGAATGCGGCGGCGACGCGTCCGGTCGAGACGCCAGCACTCGACGCGTCGGCAGGTGTTCTGCCACAGCCACATCCGACCGTTGATGCCGACTCTGCCCGATCTCTGATCGCCCACATCGCGGGAACGCTCGGGCTGCCCGACGCCCAGGTGCGTCCCGCTTTCGAGGACCCACTGGCCAGACTCGCCGCCACCGTGACCGCGCCCTATGGCGAGCCGCCGGCGGGCGACCTCGATCCGGGCGAGGATTCCCCCGAGGCCCGCCGGGCGCTGCTCGGCCGACTCGACGAATCCGTCAACGAGCCGACCGCCTATGTGTTGCCACTGCACCGCCGGGCCGACGGTGCGGGTTGGGCCAGTGCCGATTGGCAGCTGCGTCGCGGTCGCGACGGGGACGATGGTCCTGGCCGGATCGTCCTGACCGACGGTGATTCGCCTGCGGGACTGCGGCTTCCGCTGGACTCGGTGTCCTGGCACACCGCGCCGCCGATTCCGGAGGCCGATCCGCTGTTCCAGGGTTCGCTGCGGCTGCCCCGCGAGGAACCGCCCGCCGTGCTCGAACCGGCGGATTTCACCCCGACGACCGCGCTGGTCGCTGAGGTGCGGGCGGGGCGGTTGCATGTGTTCCTGCCGCCGGTGGGCGAGCTCGACGACTTCCTCGATCTCATCACCAAGGTGGAGGAGGCCGTGGTCGCGCTCGGTCAGCCGGTGGTGCTGGAGGGGTACGCACCACCGAATGACGCTCGGCTGCACACCGTCTCGGTGACACCTGATCCCGGCGTGATCGAGGTGAACGTCATGCCGACCAGCTCGTTCGCCGAACAGGCCGACGTGCTGAGCACCCTCTACGAGCAGGCCAGGCTGGCCAGGCTGAGCACCGAGTCGTTCGACGTGGACGGCGCGCACGGTGGCACCGGCGGCGGTAATCACATCACCCTGGGCGGGGTCATGCCCGCGCGCTCGCCGCTGCTGCGCAGGCCCGATCTGCTGGTGTCGATGCTGACCTACTGGCAGCGTCATCCCGCGCTGTCGTACCTGTTCGCGGGCCGGTTCGTCGGCCCGACCTCGCAGGCACCGCGTGCCGATGAAGGCCGCGAGGGTGCGCTCTACGAACTCGAGATCGCCTTCGCCGAGATCGCCCGGCTGACCGCCGTACCGGCAGCGGGCACGCCATCCGAAACCCGGTCGGCTCCATGGCATATCGATCGCGCGCTGCGGCATCTGCTGACCGATCTCACCGGTAACACCCACCGCGCCGAGTTCTGCATCGACAAGCTCTACAGTCCCGATTCCGCGCGCGGCAGGCTCGGCCTGCTGGAACTGCGCGGCTTCGAGATGCCGCCGCATTTCCAGATGGCGATGGTGCAGTCGCTGCTGGTGCGCGGCTTGGTCGCGATGTTCTGGGACAAGCCCTATCGCGCACCCCTGCTGCGGCACGGCGACAATCTGCACGGCCGCTACCTGCTGCCGCACTTCCTGATGAGCGATATCGCCGAGGTCGCGGCCGATCTGCGCGCGCACGGCATCGACTTCGACACCAGCTGGCTCGACCCGTTCACCGAGTTCCGTTTCCCGCGAATCGGCACCGCGATGATCGGTGACGTCGAGCTGGAATTGCGCGGCGCGATCGAACCGTGGCTGACCCTCGGCGAGCAGACCACCGGGCAGGGCACGGCGCGCTATGTCGACTCTTCGGTGGAGCGGTTGCAGGTGCGGGTGGTCGGCGCCGACCGCGGCCGCTATGTGGTGACCTGCAACGGCATGCCGGTGCCGCTGCTGGCCACCGACAAGACCGATGTGCAGGTGGCCGGCGTGCGCTATCGCGCCTGGCGGCCGCCGAATTCGCTGCATCCGTCCATCGCCGTGGACGCGCCGCTGGTGTTCGACCTGGTCGACGCCGCGACCGGACTCTCGCACGGCGGCTGCACCTATCACGTCGTCCATCCCGGCGGCCGCGCCTTCGACGACGTGCCGGTCAACGCGGTGGCCGCGCAGTCGCGCCGCAACCGCCGCTTCGAGGCGGCGGGGCATACGGTGAATCCGATGGACCCCGCCGAACTCCGTGCGAAGATCGCGGCGCAGTCGACCGATGTCGGTGCACCGGGCATTCTGGATCTACGTCGCGCGCGCACCGTGTGGGGCGTCAGCGAAAACCGGTAACTACGACAACCCGCTTAACCACAGCACTCCCCGACCTCGAGGAGGGGACGGCCCCGGATCGGCCGGGGGGGGGGGCGGGGGGCGGGGCGGGCCCCACGCCGGGCGCCCCCCCCCGGCCGCCCCGGGCCGCCCCCGGGGGACTGCGGCGGGGCCGCGGGCGCGGCGGCGGGCTTGCTCTTGGCGCGGCGCGAACCGGCCTTCTTCGGCACGGT
>NZ_JBHXMY010000437.1:0-5094 GCF_042720195.1 Nocardia sp. NPDC058497
TCACCCCCTGTCTCTCCCCCCGCCAGTGGTCGGTCACCGTGGGACATCACGCGGGGAACCGTCCCCACCCAATCGACCGGAACAGCCAGACTCATGTGCGGGAACCGCTCGAACAGCGCGGGCAGCGAGACCAGCGCTTCCAGCCGCGCCAGCGGCGCACCGAGGCAGTGGTGCGCGCCGTAGCCGAAAGCCATGTGGGACTTGTCGGCCCGGGTGGGATCGAACTGGTCGGCGGTTTCGCCGTGGCGCTTCGGGTCACGGCCCACGCCCGCGTAGCTCGCCAGGATCGCCTCGCCCTGCGCGATGCGGACACCGTCGATCTCGATGTCGGACACCGCGAACCGCAACGGCAGATGCGCGACCGGGGACTCGTACCGCAGCGACTCCTCGACCACATCCGCCCAGGTGATGGCGCCCGCACGGACCTCGGCCAGCACATCGGGGTGGGTGAGCAGCGCGGTGATCGCCTGGTCGAGGAGGTTGACGGTGGTCTCGTGTCCCGCCGAGATGACCAGCAGCAGGGTGCCGATCAGTTCTTCCTCGGTGAGCTGCCCGTCCTCGTCGTCGTCGCGCTGGGCGACGAGCAGGCTGGTCATGTCGTCACCGGGCTGCTCGCGGCGCAGGGCCACCAGTTCACCGAGGATCCGGTACATCTCCATGTAGTTGGCCTGCGACTGCTCCGGGGTGAGCGTGGTGTCGAAGATGCCGTCGACACACGTGCGCAGGCCGGGATTGAGCGACTCGGGGACGCCCATCAGCTCCGAGATCACCTGGATCGGCAGCGGATACGCGAAATGCTCGCGCAGATCGACAGCCTCGCCCTGCGGCGTCTGCGCCAGCGCGTCGAGCAGGTCGGTGGTGATCCGCTCGACCTGATCGCGCATGGCCTCGGTGCGGCGCGCGGTGAACGCGGGCGCCACCAGGCGGCGTAGTCGCCGGTGGTCGGGGCCGTACGCGGTGAACATGTTCGCCACGGCCACCCAGAGGAACAGCGGCCAGTCGGCGGGGATCTCGCCCGCGACGAACGCCGGCCAATGCTGGCTGGCGTCCTTGGACACCCGCGGATCGGTCAGCAGCTTCTCCAGCAGCGCGGCATCGGTGATCGACCACGCCTCCACGCCACCGGGCAGCTCGACCAGAGCTGCGGGACCCTGCTCCCGGATGCGCGTGATCTCGCCCTGGATGTCCTCCCCCGTCGTATCGATTACCAACCGACTCGTTACCGACTCCACCATGAACCTCTCGATCACCGGTGTTTCCCGGACCCCAATGCAGGCGATCGCATCGAAACATACTGCTGGACTCTATTTTCCGATCCGGTCAGCGATGCTACCGGTCGTTGTTGTCCATCGCAGCGAGTCCGGCGGTCCGGATAACCGATCCGTCAGGCCGCCGATTCCCGATCTCGCACGTAGGCAAGGGCATTCGCGTCGCCGACCGCACCGCCGTGCTGCTCCAGGCACCGATGCAGTTGAGCGAGCGCATCTTCCAGTCGCGGGCCGGGTCCACGGTCCGCGAGCAGGACGACGATCGCCTCCCTGGCGGCGATTCCGGGGTCCGGATCGGCCAGCAGCTCGTCCAGGTAGTGCTCGGGTTCGACCAGTCGCAGGGCCCGGCGCGCGTACGCGTGCACCCGCCTCGGCAGTTCGGCGCGGATCAGGTCGACATCGGCCTGCAGGGCCTGCTGCCCTTCCTGCGCCGGATCGACACGCAGGGACCACCATTCGGTGAGCTCGACCGCCAGGCCGCGTGCATCGATCAGCCCGGGGCCGGTCGCCTCCTCGAGCATCGTGGGCGGGCGGCCGAGCCGCGCATCGCGCCAGGCGCAGAACTCCCACCAGCTCGTCGGCGTAGCACTCACTTCCAACCCGAAACGGACCACTTGCTGCCCGTCCGTCCACGTCCGCACGGTCCGGCTACGGCCGACCGACGCCACCCCTCCCGGTGCCACGCGCACCCACCTGGCCTCCGAACCCTCAAAGCCGTAGGGCGCCAGCAGCTTTCCCGCCTCTCGCGTCAATCGCCGCAACGCCGTGTCCACTCCGACCATTCCGGCAGGGTAACCACACCCACCGACACCCCCCGACGATCGGTATCCGGCTAGGACGCCTCCTCGACGAGGTCGACCGCGTCGGCGGCGTGGATGCGCAGTGCGAAGCGGAAACCACAGGCGGTTTCCAGCGACGAAGTGCGGCGGTCGGACCCGGGAGCGCTGTGGACATCGATGCTGACGTCGATGTCCTCGAGGCCGACGTGGAAGTGGCCCGCCATCCAGAACTCGGTGTGGCCGGCCGTCTGACCGGCGAGAACATCGTCGGAGTCGGCGTGGAAGTCGCTGCGGCGCACACAGGTCGGGGTGTGACCGTCGGAGTCGGACGCCAGGTAGAGAACGACCGGCCCGTGCATCACGGTCAGCAGCTGCAGGACGTGGCGGGCGTCTTCGGAGGTGTCGACCGCGCGGTGGCGATGGTTCGGCGTGTGGACAAGCGGAGGGTGATCGCGGTGTCCGGACCCGGCTTGGTAGGGCATGGTGCTCCTTGCAAAGTTCTCGACGATTGTCGGGTTCGCCAGACACTATGGGTGCGCAAGGTTGGTCCAGGGTTGGCGCCCGTCGAATCTTGCGAAGGTGTGACGAGTTCGTGGAATCCCGCGCGGCCCCGCTGCCCAACCACCAGCCGCTGGTGGTCGCCGAACAGTTCGGCATGCTCGGCTCGCTGTTCCCCGGCCGGATCGATATGGGCCTCGGCCGCTCGGTCGGATTCACCGACGGTGTCCGCCGGGCGCCGGCGCCGCGTCCGGCCGCAGTCTCGGCCCAGGCGCGGGCCAGGATCTCGTCGCGGGCCGCCACCGTCAGCCGGTGCCGACCGGCTGAAACTCAGCAGCGCCGACGCGGACGCGGCCTTTCCTCGTGCGACAAACTTCGCGCCTGCGCTTTTGCGCACGAGACAAACTGAGCGGTCTGCGCCACACATACCGCCGAGAGCAATGACGTGAGGTCCCTCACGCCGAACCCTCGATCTTCAGGCGCACGACCTCCAGAACAAGCCACCTGGCGTCGATAGCCAGTGTGTAGCCGTACTCCGTAAAGCGGCGAATCACTCGTGCATGTAGCCCACAACTTCAAGATTGCCGATCAAATGTGACTTTCGGTCACATATACGCCTTTACGGCGCTGCCTACCGGCCATAGACCGCTCAGATCACTTCCGAGCCAACGCTTACTCTCCGGTAATGTTCCGTCGCACCGACCGTCGGAAATGATCCCAGGCGCACTCACAGACGTTCAGGAGTTCACGTGTTGCATTCACGTTTTGAATCGATCGGCGCATATCTTCCGTCGAATATCGTTTCGACCGCGGAATTGATTTCCCGTCTGACAGTGCCACCCTCGTTCGACCTCGAGAAGATCACCGGGATCAAGGAACGGCGCGTGCGTGACACCCGGCCGGACAGCATGGAGGATTCGTTCGCGCTGGCGATGCGGGCCGCGCAGGATTGCCTGTCCCGGTCCCGGTATGGCGCAGGCGAATTGGATGTGATCATCTCCTGTTCGATCACGCGCAGCAATCAGGGCACCCGGATGTACATGGAGCCCTCGTTCGCCTCGACGATCGCGCAGGCGCTCGGCGCCGACGCGGCGATCACCTTCGACGTGTCGAACGCGTGCGCCGGAATGCTTACCGGCACCTACATTCTCGACCGGATGATCCGTGCCGGCGTGGTCCGCAACGGCATGGTCGTCAGCGGTGAGTCGATCACCCCGATCGCCGACACCGCGGTGAACGAGATCTCCGAGAAGTACGACCTGCAGTTCGCGTCGCTGTCGGTAGGCGACTCCGGCTGCGCGGTCGTGCTGGACCAGGCCGTCGACGAGGCCGACATGATCCACTATGTCGAATTATTCACCGCGGCAGAGCATTCGCACCTGTGCCTGGGCATGCCCAGCGACAAGTCGGCGGGCGTCGCGCTCTACACCGACAACCGCAAGATGCACAACGAGGCCAGGTTCCTGTTGTGGCCGGACGCGCAGGGCACGTTCCTCGAGCAGCAGGGTGGCACCTTCGCCGACGAGAACTTCGACTACATCATTCATCACCAGTTCGGCGCCGCGGCCGTGCCGTTCATGAACGGGGTCGCCGCGCGCGAGTTCGGCGCGCCGATGCCACCGGATCTGAATGTGATCGAGAAGTACGGAAATACCTCGACCACTTCGCATTTCATCGTGCTGCACGATCAGCTGTCCGAGCAGAGCATCGAGGCGGGGGCGAAATTGCTCATGGTGCCCGCCGCTTCGGGCGTGGTCGCCGGCTTCCTGTCCACCACCATCTCTTCGCTGAAGGTCTGAGGTTCGTCATGGGCGTGCGTATCCAAGCCACCGGCGCCGACAGGGCTGCCGACACCCACAGCATCGTCTAGCACAGCGGCCGCGCGGCGCGGCAGTGCCTGGAGCGGGCCGGCATCCGGCCCGACCAGGTGGGCGTGCTCATCAATACCGGCATCTTCCGTGACTCGAACACGGTGGAACCGGCTGTCTCCGCGCTGATCCAGAAGGCGGCGGGCATCGGGCTCGACTACACCCGCGACGACGCGCGGACGTTCTCCTTCGATCTGATGAACGGCGCGGTCGGCGTCCTCGATGCCGTCCGGGTCGCCGGATCGGTGCTGGCGACCGGGAGCACCGGGCACGTGCTGGTCGTCGCGGGCGACACCCACCCGTCGCTCACCCGCGCCGTGGCCGATGCCGAATTCCCCTACGCCACCGCGGGTGCCGCGCTGCTGCTCGAGCAGGTCGACGGTCCGGAAGGCTTCGGGCCGGTGCATTCGGCGAGGTCGACGGGCAGTCCCGCCGAGCAGGCCTACGTCGACACCGCGACCATGGGCACCGTCGGGCGTGGCCTGATGACCGTCGAGCGCGACGCCGATTTCGAAGACCGGATCCTGGAGGTGGCGAGCAAGGCGGCGCGCGCCGCGCTCGACGAGGCCGGGACCGACCGCGCGAGCCTGGCATTGATCGCCTCGACTCCCACACCGCAGTTCCCGACGCGGCTGGCCGACGCCCTCGGCATCGACCAGGACGCGGTGCGCACTCCCGACC
>NZ_JBHXMY010000438.1:0-5084 GCF_042720195.1 Nocardia sp. NPDC058497
CGGCCTACGTCATCTTCACCTCGGGATCGACCGGCCGCCCGAAGGGCGTGGCGGTGTCCCACCGCGCGATCGTGAACCAGTTGCGCTGGAAGACCAAGGAATTCGGGCTCACCGCGACCGATGCCGTGCTGCTGAAGACGGCCGCGACCTTCGACCTGTCGGTGTGGGAATTCTGGTCGACGGCGGTGTGCGGTGGACGCCTGGTGATCGCCGCGCCCGAGGGCCACCGGGATCCGGCCTACCTCGCCGAGCTGATGCGGCAGGAAAACGTGACCACCCTGCACGCCGTGCCCTCGATGCTCGACGCCCTGCTCACCGTGGCGCTGCCGACCTCGCTGCGCCGCGTGCTGGCCATCGGCGAAACACTGCCCGTGTCGCTGGCCCGCCGATTCGAGGCCACGGCGCCGGGCACCGCACTGTTCAACGTGTACGGGCCGACCGAGGCCGCCGTCTCGATCACCAGCCATCGCGTGCGCACCGCGGACACCGGCGACATCCCGATCGGCAAACCGGTCTGGAACAGTCAGGTCTACGTGCTCGATTCGCGGCTGCGACCGGTGCCAGCTGGTGTGCCGGGCGAGCTGTACCTCGCCGGCACCCAGCTGGCCTCCGGGTACCTCGGCCGACCCGACCTCACCGCAGAACGCTTCGTGGCCAATCCTTTCCGTGCGGGCGCACGCCTGTATCGCACGGGTGACCTGGCGGCGTGGAATGCCGACGGGGAACTCGAGTACCGCGGGCGCACCGACTTCCAGCTGAAGATCCGTGGCTTCCGGATCGAACTCGGGGAGATCGACGCGATCCTCACCGCGCACCACGATGTCGGTTTCGCCGTCACTGTGGGACGGGAGAACCAGGCGGGCGCCACGGTGCTGGTGTCCTATGTGGTCGCCGCGCAGGGCCGCGCGATCGTTGTCGACGAACTCGTCGACTGGGCGGCCCAGGCTTTGCCCTCGCACATGGTGCCTGCCACGATCATGGTCCTCGACCAGGTCCCGCTCACCCCTGTCGGCAAGCTCGACCGCGCCGCCCTGCCCGCGCCCGAACTCGCCACCCGCACCTTCCGCGAACCCGGGACCGCGATCGAACGGACCGTTTGCGATATGTTCGCCGACGTCCTGCACCTGGAGCGCGTCGGCCTGGACGACCACTTCTTCGAACTCGGCGGCACATCCCTCGCCGCCACCCGCCTCGCCGCACAGCTGAGCGAAGCGGTCGCCGCGACGATCCCGGTCACCTCGATCTTCACCACGCCGACACCCGCGGGCATCGTCGCGGCACTGCGCGCGGACGGTGCCGACAGCGCCGGCACCGACGCGGCATTCGACGTCCTGCTGCCGTTGCGCACCGCCGGAACGCGCGAACCGCTGTTCTGCGTCCACCCCATCGGTGGTGTCGCGTGGTCGTTCAGCGGGCTCGCCGCCCATCTCGATCCGGACCGCCCGCTCTACGGTCTGCAGTCACCGGCATTGAGTTCGGCGGAGCCACTGCCGGATTCGATCGAGGAATGGGCCAAGCTCTACGTCAAGCAGATCCGCGAAGTCCAGGCCGAGGGGCCGTATCACCTGCTCGGCTGGTCCCTCGGCGGCGTGATCGCCCACGCCATGGCGGTGCAACTGCAGGACGAGGGCGAACAGGTCGCCGTACTGGCCATGCTGGACAGCAGGCTGACGGTCGCGTCGACCGGCGTCGCGACCACGGTCACCGCGGCCGATCTGCTCGGCGGGTTCGCCGGTGACCGCGCCGCCGATGAGGACATCGACGCCTCGCTCGATCTGCGCCAGTTCGCCAGGGAGCTGTGCGAGCAGTCCGCACCGCAGGTGTCCCTCGACGCGGCGCGGATCGAAGGGATCGTGGACGCGGCTATCGACTCGGTCGCCCTCGACGCCGCCTACCGGCCCCGCCCGTTCGACGGCACCATCACCTATTTCACTGCGGCCCAGGACGATCCGACGGGAACCGCCGGTGCCTCGTCCTGGACCTCAGCTGTCACCGGAGCGGTCGACAATCACCCCGTCGCCGCGACCCATTGGCGAATGACCGACGATCAGGCCCTGCGCACCATCGCCGACGCCCTGCGGGAGATGTTCGCTCAGCGGTAGGGGTTCCGGTAGTAATCGCCGAAAAGACAACAGATATGGCGTAGTCCCTGGTCAGGGATGGGTGCGGCGTTGACCGGGGCATGCGTCAGGAGTGGTCGACCGAGGATTTGATCGGGTCATGGACACTGGTCGGTGAGGACTGGCGGTCGGTGGGCAACAAATCGGGTGCGACTCGGCTCGGGTTCCGGTCTTTCCGTAGGACTGCGAGCGTCCATCTCCTTAGAAGAGGTCATGGCGACGGCAAGCTGGAACAGGCTTACGAACTAAGTAGCTTCTCAGTGGTCCAGGTCCAGGTCCAGCATCGGGTATGAGGATGCCCATTCTTCGAGGACGGCCGGGTCTCGCAGCTTGAGTGCGATCATTCGGCACGAGGGCTCGGCATCGGAGTGGACGTGGAGCGTACGGTGCGGCGGTTCATCGGTGTCGTGGTAGAACCAGCGCTCGATTTTGACCACCGTCACCGACAGGCTGCCGTCGAAGTTCAGCTGTTCGCCTACCTGCGGAAGCGTCACGTCGTTGACGATGACGATGACGTCATCACCGTCATCGGCTTCGCCATTGTCATCCTTGATCTGGATGAACAGGCACCATCTCGGACATGGTCGTGCGTATTGATCAGCGGCTTCGGGGTCTCTAACATCGACAGTGCACGTGTGCCATCCATGCCGGTATTGGCGATCGTTGCCTCTTGTCCGAGCCGCGCCCTTGTTGGCGTAGATCTGTTCGGACGGTACGAGTCGTTGTCGAAATCCGTGTCCGTAAGTCCCCCTATCCGAGGAGCTGGACCGATGACTACAGACTTCGCTTCACCCAGCAGCAAGGCTGGCAATCAGCTTTTCGTCAGCGGAACCGGCGGTTACGCCATGCTTCGCGGGGTCGACGCGCTGATCCCGGGAAAATCTGACGGGAATTCGGTGCAGGTCGTGTTCTGTCAGAGCAACAAGGACGCCAAGTCGCACGCTCCGGGATTTCTGGACCCGCAGCGCAACTTGTACTACCGATTCAGTGCCGAAGCTAAGGGTTCTCGGCTGATCGAATACACAATCGACCCCACGACGGGCAGTTTGTCCAAGGAAAAGATTGTGTTGGCCACGCGGGATCGAAATCCGCGTCTGGGGGCGTTCACTCCCGAACTCGGTGAGGTGTTCACCCTGACTCATGACCGCAAGAACGACCTCATCTCCGGTTTCGCGCCGCCCGCCGGACGGCCGCCGAAGAAGCCGACGCCCCAAGCCTCGATCCGGATCGACGATGAGACCGCCCGCGACTTCGACGTAGCCGTCGACCCGGTGGACCGGTCCACCTACTTTTACATCGCCACGCCAAAGGGCGTCACGATGGCGCGGAAGCAGTCCGGCGCACCGGATTCCGATGTGGACATGGACCTTCGCACCGATCTCGGGCCATCCTGGGCCGTCGCCGCCAATCCGTACAGCCCACGTCAGGTGTTTGTAGCCACCGGACCCAGGCGGGCCACCGAGATTTGCCGTCTCGACTACTCGCCCGAGCAGGCGAATCCCACCATCACCCGGCTACCGCTGCCTGCGGGATGGGAGCTACCGGTGACCCGGGATCATCCGCACGGGCTGACCTTCGCGGTGACCCGGCATCCTGACGGCAGCGAAAAGGTCAGCGTCGTAGTCCACAAGACCGAAGGATCGGAACGGCATCTGCTCTCCTTCGACACCAAGGCAGACCGGCTCAACGACGGCGGCGATCTCACCATACAGCTACCGAAATACACAAAGGGCGCAGCCGCCAGGATCGTATGCACGGGCCAGGATCCGGCGACCCTGATCATCGCCGGCAGCAAACACATCCTCGCCATCGATCCGGCTACCCAGCGAACCGCAACCGCGCGGATCAATTTTCCGGACGGCGCCGCTCCCGTCGAACCATGGACCGCGACCTGGACCTGAATCGGTAGGAGCCGGGTCGCCGCCGGTACCAAGAACCACCGACGAGCAGCAGCAATGGCGGCTGCGTAGAGCCCGGGAAAAGGACCAGCGCGACCTCAACGCCGACACCTCGCACCCGGGGGCGTCTGCAGCGATCTCGACGGTGTCGAAGCCGAACACGCTCGCCGGGAACGACTCACCCCTGGGTCGGCGTTCTTCCCGGTCTTGATGGGGGTCGAGGAGCAAATCCGCCCGATCCGGCGCTAAGGAACTCGCTAAGGAACTACCGCACATAGTGTCTGGATATGTGCGCTAACCTCTGAGTCGTCCTGGCGTGATGACCTGTTCGAGCCAGGCGACCCGGGAAACTATGCGCGGTAGTGACCCGCAAAGGCGGTGCGCGGGAGGTCATCGCGTGGCAGACCGGCACCGCACGGTTGTTGCCGCGGATGCTGGCCGGCCGCAAGAGCGGTCCGCTGTTCCTCACCGACCGCAGAGCCCGACCATCGGTGGCAAGAAACGACGTAGACCCGACGACGGGGGCGAGCCCGGCTGTCCTACCGGCGAGCGGCCGAGCTGTTCGAGGCTCACGCCGAACGCTACGACGGCGGCCCGTACACGCTGCACCAGCTGCGGCATTCGCGGCTGACGCACGCAGCAGAGGAAGGCGCATCGACACCGGTGCTGATGAAGCTGTCGGGGCATACCTCGGTGCGGAGCCTCGTCAAACACGCGCGCGTGTCCGACGAAGGGCTACAGCGCTTTCAGGCCGACCGCGACCCTGCGGCACGCCGTCGACGCTTACCGCGGCGGCGAATGGGCGCCCGGTGTCGGTGCGCCGTAACACCTTGGTGGTCGCGCCCGTAAGTCCGTCGAGGGTCAGGGTTCGGGCCGGTGGCACTGCACAGACAACCGCGCCGACCTGAATATGTTCCCCGAGCGTCTCGTCACCTCACCCCGTCCACCGTGGCGGGGTGACCATCGGCCGTCGGTAGCGTGAGCGCGACGACGGCCGTCACCTTGGCTCGGAGTTGGGGGTGGGGGGGCGGGGTGGGGCCGGGGGGGGGGTGTGTGTCGGTTTCAC